>JALOPK010000196.1 GCA_025453925.1 Candidatus Eiseniibacteriota bacterium
GGAGGTCCCGCCGCGGAGCTGCGGTTCTCACCATCCGGCATCGGCTTCGGCCAGAGAGACATCCGGGAGATCCAGAAGGCCAAGGCGGCCGTCGAGGTCGGGGTCAGGGCAGTCCTCGCCGAAGCCCGCATTGCACCCTCCGATTTGCGGTGCGTGCTTCTCGCGGGAGCATTCGCCCGCGGCCTTGATCTCCGGAATGCGCAGTCCATCGGTCTGATCCCCACCGTCGATCAGGATCGTGTCGTGGTGGCGGGCAACACTGCGTTGCTTGGGGCCGGATTGTGTCTCGACCGAAACCTGGTGAGGAGTATCCGGCGATCCGGGCGGAGAGTAACTCTCCAACATGACGGATTCGCCACCCGGTTCGCGGACGCAGTACGCCTCAGGCCGTGGGGATAGCGTCGCGTCAGTGGGCCCACGGCTCCGGCAGACAGCGGCGGGTTTGGTGCGGACGTGGGGAGGGCCAGTATTCGCGGCAGGGTCTCCGGCAAGCACTGCCGTGCGATGAATGCCCGAGACCACACATGCTATGTTTCCTGGAACGCGGAAGGGGTGGTAGCGCGTTCGCCCAGGCCGGGAGGTCCCGTAACTGGAGCCAAGGTCACTATCGTCGCTCCCCAGTGACCGCGGTCGGCGGGTGCGATGGCAAAGGTTTCAACCCAGGGAACTCGGGCCAGGAGGGCATGCACGTTGGCGCGCAACGCACCCGTACCCTTCCCGTGCACGATGCGTACCCGGAGGATGCCCCGCTCCCGGCAGAGCCGCAGGTACTCCGGCACCAGATCCTTGACTTCTCGGGGCTGAAATGCGTGCAGGTCCAGCTCGTCGGAAATAGGCAACTCCACCGGTTCCAAGCCGATCGGATCGCATTCGTCCATGGTAGGCTCCTTGCTGGGCACTCAGTCAGGCATCCGTCCGGGCATCTGCCCGCGGCCGGATCTCGCACCCGCCAGCTGGCGCGTTGTTCGATCGATGAGATGCCACGGCGGGTATCTGCTATCCTCGCCACGCGCTGCTCGCTCGCCTCACCGGTCTTGTTGCGTCACCGCGTTCATGTTACCCAGTACATGGTCTTTCCCCAAACCCACCGTCCGGGCCCTGGATCCGCGACTTCTCGGCTCCCTTTTGTCCCTGCAACGGCGTACTATATTGCCCGGGTGGCGGTGAACGCTACGGACCCCGTGGACCCCGGGAGGAGCATTTCATGGACGTGGGCATCTTTGGCGGGACATTCGACCCGCCCCACATCGGCCACCTGATCATCGCTCAGGAAGCGCTGGAGCAGGCGCGGCTCGACTGTGTGGTGTTCATTCCGGCAATGGTTCCGCCGCACAAGCGTGACGCCCGCGTGTCACCCTTTCCCCTGCGTCTGGCCATGGTGCACGCGGCAACCTCGACCAATCCCCGTTTCAGTGTGTCGGACATCGAGGCCACGCTGCCACCCCCCAGTTTCACGGTGGACACGCTACGGGCTCTGCGGCGGGCGGAGCCCGAATGGAGGGATCTGCATCTGATCATCGGATCCGATTCACTACTGGAACTGCCCACCTGGCGAATGCCGGAAGAGGTACTCCGGATGGCCCGCCTCGTGGTCTACCCCCGGGCGGTCCCCGGAGCCACCGACCCCTCACCCGCCTACGCTGCGGGCGCCCTCTTTCTTGACGCGTCGCACCTGCCGGTCTCCTCATCCTTGGTGCGGCAACGCGTCCGGTCGGGGCGAAGTGCGCGCTACTGGCTGCCCGATAGCGTATGGGATCTGGTAGTCTCTCGGCGTCTCTACCTGTCGGAAGAAGGATCCTGAGTTGCCTGCGCCCGTCTACATCCTCGACGGGACTGCCATGGCCTATCGGGCATTCCACGCGCTCAAGCGGCAGGACCTCACCAATAGCCGCGGGCAGGCGACGGGAGCAGTCTACGGCTTCGTGCAGATGCTGGAATCGGTTCTGAAGATCGCCGGGCAGAACTCCGTCGTCGCCGCTTTTGACAGTCCTGCGCGCACTTTCCGTCACGACGTGTACCCTGAGTACAAAGCGACTCGAGAGAAGATGCCCGATGATCTCCAGGCCCAGATCCCGTACATGAAGCGGATACTGCAGAGCCGCGGCATCCCGGTGTACATGATTCCGGGATACGAGGCCGACGACATCATGGCCACGCTGGCATCCCGGGCGGTTTCGCAGGGTGTGCCATGCGTGCTGGTGACCTCGGACAAGGATATGGCGCAACTGGTGGATCGCGACGTCTCACTGATGCCGCCCCCGAAAGGCGGCGTCGCGGTCGTCCTTGGCCCTGAGGAGGTGGAGCAGAAGTACGGCGTGAGGCCGGGGCTCATCCGCGATTTCCTCGCCCTGACCGGCGACGCAAGCGACAACATCCCTGGGGTCCCGGGCGTGGGACCGAAGCGTGCAATCGAGCTCCTGCGGGACTACGGTGACCTTGATGGCGTGCTGAGCCATGCGGTCGACGTGCGGCTGCCTTCCCTCCGGACCGCTTTGCTGGAGCATGCTCCTGCGGCAAGGCTTTCACAGGATCTAGCCACGGTCCGGACGAACGTCGCAGGCCTCCCGACCACGGTTCCCGCCAGGGGAGCGCCGGACCTGCGGGATTTGCGAGACCTCTATACCGAACTTGAGTTCTCCGCGCTTGCCTCCCAGATCGAAGCCCCACACGACAGTGATGAGCCGCGGAGCTATGTGGTGGTGTCTACCGAGGAATCACTGGAAGCGGCACTGGACGATTTGGCGTCCGCCGAAGAGGTGTCGTTCGACGTGGAGACGACGTCACTTGATCCGATCCAGGCCCGCGTCGTGGGCATTTCCCTCGCGGGGCGGCCGCTTCATGCCTACTACCTCCCCCTGGGTGACCAGGGCCTCCCTGTCGAATGCGCTGTTCGAAGGCTGAAGTCGCTGTTGGAGGACCCGCAATGGCCCAAAGGCGGCCAGAACAGTAAGTACGACATTCAGGTGCTCGCGAGTATCGGCATTCACGTGCAGGGTTTGTGCTTTGACACCATGGTGGAATCGTATCTGCTGGATTCCAATCTCAAGCAGCGAAACCTCGACTTTCTCGCCCTGCGATACCTCGGTGTGAAGAAAACGGCCACAGAGGCGCTGCTCGGCCGCGGCAAGGATCAGATTACCATGGACATGGTGCCCGTGGAGGAAGTCGCGGCCTACGCCTGCGAGGATGCGGATGTCGCACTAAGGCTCCATCGGCATTTCGCGCCGCAATTGTCCGCTATGGGCGTGGAACGTCTGTACCACGACGTTGAGGTGCCGCTCATCCCGATTCTGGCGGACATGGAGCGGCGGGGGATTTGCCTCGATGTGGCATATGTGGGGCAGCTTGGGCGAGAGATCACCGGTCAGCTCCAAGGGCTGGAAGAGGCTATTCATCGCGGTGCAGGCGAGGAGTTCAACATCAACTCGACGCAACAACTGGGATACATCCTCTTCGAGAAGCTCGCGGTGCACACCGAGCTCGGGGTCAAGAGGCTCCGCAAGACGAAAACCGGGTACTCGACCGATGCATCGGTGTTGGAGTCCATGGCCGAGCATCCGCTTGTGGCAAAGGTGGTGGAGTACCGGAATCTGGCGAAACTCAAGAGCACCTACGTGGACGCGTTGCCCCGGCTGATACACCCCATGACGGGACGCATCCATACCAGCTTCAATCAGACGGTGGCCGCCACCGGCCGCTTGTCTTCGAGCAACCCGAATCTCCAGAACATCCCGATTCGCACCGAGCTCGGCCGCCGCATGCGACGGGCGTTTGTGGCGCCGCCGGGCAGCGTGCTGCTCTCGGCGGACTACTCTCAGATTGAACTCAGGGTTCTCGCGCACCTCTCGGGTGATGAGGGTCTGGCCGACGCCTTCGCCGCCGGCGAAGACATTCACCGGGAAACCGCCGCTCGCGTGTTCGACACACTCCCCGCTGAGGTGACCACGCAGCAGCGATCCCGGGCAAAAGCCATCAACTACGGGCTCATCTACGGCATGGGACCGCGGCGCCTTGCCAGGGATTCTGGCATCAGCATGGCCGACGCGGAGGCCTTCATCCATCGCTACTTCTCCCGGTTCCCCGGCGTGAAGCGATACATCGACACCATCCTTGCTGCCGCCAGGGAACAGGGCGGGGTGCGCACGATTCTTGGCCGCTGGCGGCCGATTCCCGAGATCGCGGCACAGGAGGGGGGAATCCGTCAAGCCGCAGAGCGCGCCGCCATGAACACGCCCATCCAGGGCAGTGCGGCTGATCTCATGAAGATCGCCATGATCAAGGTGTGGGAGGCTCTCCGGCCGTTCGGCAACTCCGCCCACATGTTGTTGCAGGTCCATGACGAGCTCGTGCTCGAGGTCTCGGCGAGTGTGGTCGAGCAGGTGCGAGATGTGGTGCGGACGACCATGGAGAGCGCACTGCCTCTGGCCGTTCCGCTCAAGGTGGACATGGGCATTGGCCCGACCTGGCTGGATGCGAAGTAGCGCGTGCCTCATTGGTGTCACAGGGCTGCCCGGCAGCGGCAAGACCGCGTTTTCCTCGCGGCTCGCGGCCCGCGGCGCTCGGGTTGTATCGGCCGACGCCGTGGGCCACCAGGTCTTGGCGGAACGGGCCGTTCAGCGAATGCTGGCCCAGACCTTCGGTGCGGGCATCCTGGATTCGGCCGGCGAAGTGGATCGGCAGGCACTCCGGGCACACCTCGCGGACGTCAAGGAAGTTGACTCTCTCAACCGCATCGTGCATCCTCGGCTCCTGTCTCGGCTTGCCCAAGCGGTAGGCGCCGCAATGCGAGGGCCTGGCCCCGTGGTGGCCGTCGACGCGGCACTTCTGCTCGAATGGCACATCGAGCAGTACTTTGACCTGGTGGTTCTCGTCGTCTCGCCGTCGGAACTGAGGTACCGGCGACTGACGGCCGCAGGGAGGGATCTGCCGGTGATCGAGGTCCTTGAACAGAGCCAGCTTCGCGAAGCGGAGAAACGAGAGCGGAGCCATTTCATCGTTGACAACACGACGAGTATCGAACGGCTGGAACGGAGCGCCGACGCGCTTTTCGCCGCGCTCACGCGCGGCGCGTGCAAGGAGACGACATGTCCAAGGAGACTATGGAGCGACTGACCGCGGCACGGGAGAAGGTTCGCATACTTCGAGGCTTTCTTTGATGAGGACACACTCAGGTCCCGTGCGGCGGAGCTCGAGGCGCGCGTCTCGTCACCCGAGTTCTGGTCGGATCCGTCCGCGGGCAGGATGCTGCAGGAGCTGACCAGGGCTCGAGAGGGACTCGGCCGCATCGACGGTCTCAGCGCGGAGGTTGACGAGTATACCGAACTGGCCCGCCTCGTCGAGGCCGAGGGTGATGAGTCGCTCTCGGCAGAACTCGATATCAGCGTGCAACAGCTTGGGAAGCGCATCCGAGCGATGGAACTGGAGCACATGCTCAGCGGCGCCGATGACCACAGGGACGCGATCCTCACCATCCATCCCGGTGCCGGGGGCATCGAGTCGATGGACTGGGCCGCCATGCTGTCGAGGATGTACCAGCGGTGGGCAGAGCGCCACGGTCACGCCTGGCGGGTGCTCGACATGTCGCCCGGGGAGGAGGCAGGGGTGAAGAGCCTGACGGCCGAGGTCGCCGGAGTCAACGCATACGGTTACCTCAAGGCGGAACGGGGAGTGCACCGTCTGGTGCGTATCTCGCCTTTTGACGCGAGCCGGCGTCGGCACACGTCGTTCGCGTCGGTCAGCGTACTTCCGGAGATAGACGACACCATCACCGTGGAAATAGGCGACAAAGACCTTCGGGTCGATACGTTTCGGGCATCCGGCGCGGGGGGACAGCACGTCAACAAGACGAGTTCCGCTGTGCGGATCACGCACATACCGACGGGAACTGTCGTGCAGTGCCAGAGCGAGCGGTCGCAGCACCGGAATCGTGAGAATGCCATGAAGATCCTGATGAGCCGCCTCTACCAGAGGCAGATGGAAGAGGAGGAGGCAAAGAGGCTAGAGATCCAGGGAGAGAAGACCGACATCGCGTGGGGGAATCAGATCCGCTCCTACGTGCTCCAGCCCTACTCCCTCGTCAAAGATCACCGCACCGACCTCAGCGATGGCAATGTCCAGGCCATCCTCGATGGAGCCATCGATCAATTCATCGAAGGATTCCTTCTGAGGTCCTGAGATCGTTGCGCGCACCCCTGGTCACTGCTCGCCGCCCTCCAGCGGCGCGCGGGGCGATGCCCCGCGCCGTTCCCCGGCGACGCCGCCCACGGTACCCTGATCGGTTTCCGTGCCACGGCGCCCCTCGTTCTCA
>JALOPK010000197.1 GCA_025453925.1 Candidatus Eiseniibacteriota bacterium
CGAGTCCGACGGTCTCTTCAGGCATCGCCCTTCATCCTGGCGCGCCGGATGCTCCGTCGGATCGACTCCATATCGTGCCTCTTGCCACGCGCCTTCGCTCTGAAGCGTCCCATCCACGACAGGTCGGGCTCAGCCATGGGCTCCAGGCACCAGACGGCCTTGCCATCGACGATCCGCTTCTGGATCCCGATGGCGTCCCCCGGCTCGAGGTTCAGCTCCTTGCACAGATTCAAGGGCAACGTCGCCTGCCTCTTCGCGGTCAGCTTGATCATGGTCATGGAGCGATCTCCTTACCATGGATCATATAGTAAGGAGTACTGGTTTTCAAGGAGCTCTCGCGCCCCCGAGATTCTCTCGTCGTCGGTACTCCAGCCGGCCGGGAAGGCTCGCTTGGAGTGCCCAATGGCACCGCCTTTGTCCCACCTCGCACCGGAGCAAGGCACGTTATCTTGCGCGGATGGACTTCTCGGTAGGGACAGGCCAAAACCCACTCGCCCGAGGCCGGAAGTTCGGTTTAGGAAAGGTGTGGGGAGGGAGTAGAATGGACAGTGCGCGTTCCTTTCCTTCGTGGGAAACAGTTTCCGAGGGGAAAGCCAAGAGGGTCTACGCTTTCTTGAGAGAGTTGCCATGAAACGGTTTGTGCTCGGCTTCACGATGGCGGTGGCGATGGCTCTCGGCGCGGGGCAGTCCAATGCGGACATTCAGTGGGCAGGCGACAAGGTAATCGACCTTGACGCGAGCGACTTGCCGCTCGGACCGGCCACCACCTGGGCCAACAAGGCGGGGCTGGGCGGGGATTTCACGGTGGTAACCAAGCAGCCACCGCCTGTAGGGACGGCGCTGCCGGTGCCAGTGGTCAAGACGAGCGTCCCTGGACAGAGGGGCGTCGCGAAGCAGCACGTCGAATTCAAGAGGGCCGCCGGCTTCGGCTATGGGGACAATCCCTCCGCGATGCTGTGGGACAAGGGCGCCCCGGCCGCAATCACCGCCGGCCACAGCTTCTCGGTGGAGGGATGGGTCTACCTGGCGACCAACGACCAATTGCAGACCTTCTTCAGCATGGGGCGTCGCGAATCGTGCTCCGGCGAGACGATCAACAACTTCGCGTTCTCGGCAGGGGGGGGAGGCGCAGATGGCCTGCGCGCCATCGGAATGAACAATCCCGCCAATCCCCAGAACCTGGATTGGCTGGACCCCATCAAAGTCATCCCTGGGTACAACTACTTTGCCGGGACGTATGACAGCGCTACATCCACGGTCTCGGTGTATCTCAATGGTGAGCTCAACAACTCCCTGGTGGTGCCCGACCCCGGTCTCAGCATCACTACGGGCCAGCCAGTTTACCTCGGGGCCATGTGGTTCAATGCGAGCGGGAAGTTCCTCCAGCAGGGGCTGCACCGAGGGGGGATCTCCGTTCTCCGCGTTCATGGGGATGCCCTCTCGGAAGCCCAGGTACTGGAGAATTTTGATTTCGAGAGGCTGGATTTCATGCAAAGCACGGCCGCGGACATTCTGACCTTCGGTCCGGGCGCCGTCATTACCGGAAACGACATCGCATGGACCGTGCCGTATGGTACGAATCTGACGGGTCCTCTCGCGCCGACCTTCACGATGTTCCCCGGGGCAACTGCCGTTCCGCCTTCAGGCACCTCCAGGATCTTCTCCACCCCGCAGACGTACACCGTCACCGCCTCGGACTCGGGTCTTCTCGTCACCAAGGTCTATACCGTGACGGTCAGCGCAGCCCCGTCAGCAATGGTCGTCAACAACAGCTTCGAGGTCTCTGACCCTCTGGGAAACGGGAATTATGGGTATGCTCCCTCCGGCGCCACGTGGATCTTCAGCAGCACAGCTGGCATCGCCGCGAACGGCAGCCCGTGGTACGTCCCGAACGCGCTGGACGGCAGCCGAGGAGGGTTCATTCAGTTCACGGCTGGCAGGATCTCCCAGGATGTCACCTTCGCCGTGGGCGGCGATTACAGGCTCAGCTTCTATGCCGTCGGCCGCGCCGGCTATGGAAGCATTGACATGAGCGTTGAAATTGATGGTTCGCAAGTGCTCGCGCTCGAAGCGGATGACATCAGCACGGCAACCTGGGGCACCTACACGTCAGAGGTCTTCACGTTATCTGCGGGCACACACACGCTCGCCTTCATCAACGGCGCAGGGGATGGCGATCTCGCGAACGTGATCGACAACGTATGGATTGACCTGGTCGACAACGAGGCGCGTATTCTGACCTTCGGTCTCCCGGGCATGCCGGCAGCCATTCAGCATTCTGACCAGTCTGCGAGCACCATCACGTGGACCGTGCCTCACGGTACGAACCCGACGAGCCTCGCGCCGACCTTCACGGTGTCCGCCGGGGCGACTGCCGCCCCGCCTTCCGGCACCGCCAGGGACTTCACGGCGCCGCAGACCTACGTCGTCACCGCGCAGGATGGCAGCACCACCAGGGTCTATACCGTGTCGGTCGTCGTGGAGCAGTTCATTCGACGGATCTACACCCTCAGTAGTGAGTCGTTCGTGGGCTACAACCCCAAGCCTTGGATCCCAAAGGGAGACCTGCCCCTCGGCTCCATTCTGAGGTCGGTCTCCGTGAACGCGACAATAGAAGCTTCCGACGGCGATGGCTGGGCATCTGATCTCGCCATCTTCGTCGATCCGACGCCGGAAGCCTTCGGCGGCGACGGCCTGCTGCAAATCGGCGGTTACGACAATCTGGGCACGCCCCTGAAAGTGGACTGGAGGAACGGCGCCTGTGGGCCAGGCTGCTCGGTGACTGACGAGAAGGTCGCCGGCGTTGACTTCCCACCCGATCCCGGATGCTATGGGTGTGGCGAAGTCGATCTGGGCACCGCCACGTTGTTTGTCGCAAACTCCTACGGAATCACTACCACATGGACGGGGACGATCACCGTCACCTGCGATATCCCCGGGCCGGCGAGCATCTTCACCTTCGGTCTCGATGGAATCCCGGCCTTCATCACCGGAACCGACATTGCCTGGACCGTGCCGTTCAAGCTGGGCTCGGAGCACCTCACGGAACTCGCCCCAACCTTCACGGTGTCCGCCGGGGCAACTGCCGTTCCGCCCTCCGGCACCGTCAGGAACTTCACCACGCCGCAGACCTACGTCGTCACTTCCCAGGGTGGCGCCACCGTGAATACCTATACCGTGAGGGTCACCGTGACGCCCGTTAGCACGGCCAAGGACATGCTGACCTTCGGTCTCCCGGGCATGCCGAAGCCCGTCATCGCTGGAACGGACATTGCCTGGACCGTGCCGTTTGCCACGAATGTGACGACGATCGGGCCAACCTACACGGTGTCCCCCTTGGCAACGGAGGATGTGTCTTATCCCTCCGGCTGGGTCAGGGACTTCACCACCCCACAGACCTACACCATCACCGCCGAGGACGGCTCCACCAAGACCTATACCATCACGGTGACCGTCGCCGGCGAGAACGATGGGCTGGGAGTGAGGACGTACGACGATACGCAGGGGGCGTCCTTCCTGAATCCCATCTCCAATCTGATTGCGGTTGCTCCCAGCGGAAGAGACGCACAGCTCCTCGACATTGCCTACCCGGCGGATTTTGGCTTTGCCGCCTCCTTCCCCGGGCTGTCGGACGATGAGACCTTCTCCATTCTCTGGACTGGCTGGTTTGATGTGTCGAAAGATGGACCGGGGGAATACACGTTTGGCACGGAGAGCGATGACGGTAGCGTGCTGTATCTGGACTTGAACGACGACGGAGAGTTCACCAGCCCGGACGAGCTGGTCGTAGACAACAACCTGGAGCAGCCTCCAGCGGTGAAAACGGCCACGGTGACGCTGGACATGGACCTTGTGCGGGTCGCCGTCGGGTTCTGGGAGAATGGCGGTGGCCAGGCGATGACCGCCCGGTTCAAGAAGGGCAGCGGGATTGCCTGGGGGTGTCTGGACCCCATCAATGGCATCTCGGGCCACTTCTTCTTTGCGAGGTCGGGGGATATCCTGACCTTCGGTCTTCCGGGCCTCCCGGCTGTCATCTCCGGAGCGAGGATTGACTGGGCCTTGCCCTCTGGCACGGATGTGACGCACCTCGCGCCAACGTACACGGTTTCCTCCTTTGCTACTGGGGATCCGCCTTCGGGAACCACCAGGGACTTCACCAACCCGGTGAAGTACAGCGTCACCGCCGACGATGGCACCACCAAGAACTATACCGTGACGGTCACCTTCGTCGACGCGGGTGTTCGCTTCCATCGCGGCGACGCGGACGCAAGCGGCCCTCCCTCCAACATCACGGACGGGATCTACATCCTGAACTACCTGTTCACAGGGGGGGACACGCCGCCGTGCTTCGACGCCGCGGACACGGACAACTCCGGGACTCACAACATCACGGACGGGATCTACATCCTGAACTACCTGTTCACCGGCGGGCCCGAGCCGCCGCCACCCCTGGACGGGTGCGGCCTGGAAGAGCCGGGCGACCCGACGCCTCTGATGGGCTGTGCGGAGTACAAGCCCTGCCAGTAATCGTCTCCCCGGGAGACGATAGGTAGCCCGCCGCGTGCAGGCCTTCCGGGCTCCGGGAAGCCTTCGGGGGAAGCCCCGAGGGTTTCTCGGAGCCCGCTTTCTTGAAGTGCCATAATATTCTCGAGCCGCCTGCGGGCGGGGCGGCGGTGGGTCCAGCGGACATTCGAAGAGCGATGCGATCGCCGGTCGCCGCGCTGACGACGCGGCCCACGATGCGGCCGCGCGTGGGGGCGGACGTTCCGGGTGGCGTCGCAGGTGCCGCCGATCGAGCCGGGTCCGTCGGGCCTTGAGGGGCGCGACGGGAGCTACGATAGCGCTCACGGGGACTATCCCGGGTCTGGTCACGAGAGGTGAGCCGAGCGCGGGCGCCGCGATCTCGGCGAGAAGTCCAGGCTAGAGCGGGCGGTTGGGTCGGAAGCAGTAGTCCGGCCACAGGGGGCAGTTCAGGTCGATCCAGGCCTTCAGCGCGCGGAGATCCTCCGGCTTGAGCCGGACGGTCTCGTGCTGCTTCTCGGACAGCGCCTTGAAGAGGCGGCTCTGCCGCGTGCCGAACGAGAGCGGCTCCGCCTTGAAATGACGCGAGCCGTAATGCCAGTCGAAGTAGTGCACCCATCCCCCGGCGATCAGCGAGCGGTAGGAAGCGGGCACGCGGTCGACGTCGCGGGCGCCCCGCAGGTCGAGCTTCGCGTCGGACCGGGTGTCGTGGCATCGGACGCAGTTGGCGTCCAGGATGGGCTGGACGATGCGCTCGTAGTCGAAGGCCACGGCTCCCCAAGGGGGCGGCACGAGCCGCTCGGCCGGCCGGGCGGTCGCCAGGACCCCGTGCATCGACGGCGCGGCGGACCGGGCCTCGTGGCAGCCGATGCAGCTCCGCTGCTCGCCGGGCTGGAGCTGGACCACGCTGCGCATGCGCTGCAGCTCATCGAAGTTCTCGTCGAGCAGTTGGAAGTAGAGCACCTTGCCGGCGGGAGCGATGAAGTTCACCGAGCCGTCGTCGGCGATGGGCGCCGTGCCGAGGACCGACTTGGCAACGTAGCTGGGCCAGCCGTTCCGCTCGGTGACATTCGCCGTCCCGTCCCCAGCGGGGGCGGCGCTGCCCGCCCGGAAGGCATGCGCCTCCAGCGAGTTGGTGGTCCGCGTCGAGTACGTCTGGCTCGGGCCGTTCACGAGGTGGATCGGGGCGGCGTAGAAGTCCTGGAAGCTCGGATGCGAGCTGCGGAACTGGCCGTCGGCCAGATTCTCCAGGGGGGCCGGCACCTCCTGGGAGACCTGCAGGTACTTCGCCCGGCCTCGCTCGACGGTCGGCCCGAGGCCCATGTACACGTCCTGGACCATGAACTGCCCGAGCCCCTGCGCCGCGAGGACCGGGTCGCGCATCTCCGGCAGCACCGGGGGGCGCGGCGAGGCTCGGAGGAGCGAGGGACGCTTGCTGCTGATGGCCGGATCGAGATACAGCAGCTCCCGGTTGCCGTAGCGGTCGATGACGTACAGGCCCCAGTGCGAATGCCGGCCGGGATTGTGGTTGACCAGGAAATGGTCGCGCGAGATCGGCTCGGGATCGCGGAAGGTCTCGCTGTGGGACCGGTCCATCTGGTACTGCGGCCGGGTGTCGGGGGTGATGTTGGTGATGGCCGCCGTCTCGTACAGGCCCTTGGTGGGATCGATCAGCGCGATGGGTCCCTGGTGGTCGCCGTGAGAGATGAGGGTGCAGACGATCTCCCGGCTGCCGGGCACCTCGCGCCCGTGTCCGTA
>JALOPK010000198.1 GCA_025453925.1 Candidatus Eiseniibacteriota bacterium
GAGAAGTACTCGGACAGCCGCTCCGTCTTCGCGCGATATCGCCCATCCAAGGGCGAGATCGCGCGGGAAGAGGCGATCTGAACGGCAGTCATGGATGACGGCCCGCGAGTGCGTTTTGTGGTTGGGCGAATCTTCGCCAGCCCTCCCGGCGCGCGGGTTCACACGTCATGGGTGTCGCGGCGCGTCGCACGGTCTGCGGCTCGAAGCTCTGACCGGGAGGCGTCGATCTCGGCAGCAAGTATTCTCTTGAGCCGTGGGAGGTTGAGGCTCCTGACGGCCGCCAGGGCCGCTGAGCGGGGGTTCACCACCGTTGCCGCCGCCACTCCCGACGGCATCAGCAGTGAGGAGTTGATGTTGGCGAGGAAATCCGTCTGATCCTTGAACGGAGGACAGTTAATGACGGGGAGGGGCGTGTTGGCCGCCAGCGCGCCGCCGAGCCCGTTGGACATTCCCGCCACGGCGATGATGGCGCCCGGTTCGGCGGCATCGGAGTAGTCTCTCAGGACCGTCGTCACATCCTCGGGGTTCTTGTGCGCCGAGACGACCCTGGTCTCGACGAACACCTCGTAGGGTTCCAGCGCGCTCACGATGCGCCCGCAATGATCGGCATCCTTCGGAGAGCCCATGATCACCGCAACGAAACCGTCGTGGATCAGCCCGTCTCGGGCCAGGTTGAGGCAGAGGCGCTGGGCGGGAGGAATCGAGGGCACGTCCAGCGTAGCGCCCGTGGTGACTTCGTAGATCGTCCGGTAGCGGCGACGGGCCTCGCTCACTACGTCGGCCGGCAGGGCCGAAGGCGTCACCTCGGTCGCCCGCGTCTCCAGTAGGAATGCCCGGATGAACTCCTTGTCGAGACTCTCGGGCCGGGTCGAGTCTCGATCGTAGGAGTCGGCGCGCCAGAAGCGTGACGAGTCTGGCGTGTGCAGCTCGTCGATGAGCATCAGCGTGCCGTCGCGAATGCCGAATTCGTACTTGGTATCAACCAGGAGAATCCCCTTTTCCGCCAGCGACGCGCGGCCGAACTCGAACAGCCGCCTGGCCGCATCGGTCATCTGTTCATAGATGGCGTCGGTGACCAGACCTGAGGCGACGATCTCGTAGGGCGTGATCTCGCGGTCGCTCTCCTCCTTGGTCGTCGGGGTGACGATCGGCTCGGGGAAGCGCCCATGACGCGACAGACCATCCGCCACCGTCACTCCTGAGAAGTTCCTCTTTCCCTGGGCGTACTGCCGCCACATGGAGCCGGTGAGGTAGCCTCTGACGATCATCTCGACGCGGATCGGGCTCACTTCCCGCACCAGCGACGCCTGTGGATCAACCACCCGGAGAAAGTGATTGGCCACGATATCCGTCGTGCGGGAGAACCAGAAGGCGGAGAGCCCGTTCAAGACGGCGCCCTTTTCGGGAATCGACGTGTCCAGCACGCGGTCGAAGGCCGAGACCCTGTCGGTGGTGATGATCAGGCGGGTGTCGCGGTCAACGCGAAAACTCTCCCTGACCTTACCGGAGTGGAGTCTGAGGAGCTGGGGAGTCCTGAAGTCGTCAAGCGTCATGGTTTGCCTCGCTGGTGTGCCGTTTCGCAGTGTCGTGGGTCTCCATGGCGGGGCTCAATGCCGGAAGTGGCGGATGCCTGAGAACACCATGGCAACGCCGTGATTGTCCGCGCGCTGAATCACTGCCGCATCGCGCATCGATCCACCCGGCTGCACCACCAGCCGGATCCCGGCCCGCGCGCATGCGTCGACGTTGTCCGGGAAGGGGAAGAAACCGTCGGACACCAGCACGGCGCATCCAAGCTGATCGCGCACATAGTCAGCCTGCGCGACCGGATCCGGGCATTCCCGCGCCAGGTTCTCCCGGCACTTGCTCAGCGCCAGCTCGATGGAGCAGACGCGGTTGGGCTGACCGCAGCCCATCCCCATCAGCTGGCAGGCGCCCCCGGGGAGTCTGCGGGCCACGGCGATGCCGTTGGACGCGATCTGCCGGACCGCGACGAGCGCGAACTCGATGAGCGGCCGGTCAAGATCCCGCGAGACGCCCCCCACGGTCCTGAGTTCATTGCAGAGGGATCCATCGGCGTCCTGAACCAGCGCGGTGTGCATGGCCAGGCGCATCTCTCGGGAGGCCGCCAGGTTCTCGGGCGGTGTGACCACCACCCGAAGGTTTGGATGAGACGTGAGATAGCCGAGAGCTTCATCGTCGAAGGCGGGGGCCGCAATCACCTCGAGGAACTTGCGCCTCGCCCTGTCAGGGGAGGTGAGCTCGAGGAACTCAACCGTCGGGCGGCTGACGGGCGTGTTGAATGCCACGACCGAGCCGAACGCGGAGACGGGGTCGCCTTCCCAGGCCAGTTCGAAGGCCTGTCGCTGGTCGCCGGCGGTGGCCATCCCGCAGGGGTTGGTGTGCTTCACGACGGACACGGCATGCGCCCCAAGATCACGCACCGCTTCCAGAGCGCGCTGCATGTCGACGAGATTGTTGAAGGATAGCTCCTTGCCGTGGAGCACCTGGCAGTCACAAAGGGCGTGCGAGGCACCTCGGACTCGGTACACCATTGCCCGCTGATGGGGGTTCTCTCCGTAGCGGGGCGCCCGGCCGCCCTCCAGGGCGAGCCGCATGGTCATTCGCCCGGCCAGTGAATCCAGTGCCGTCGTGATGTCGGACTCGTAGTCGGCGCTGAGAGCGAAGGCGGTGCGCATCAACGCAAGGCGGGTCTCCAGGGTCAGCGCGCCGTTCTGCCGTTGCAGCTCCTGAATGATGGCGGGGTAGTCCCGCGGGTCGCACACCACGGCAACGAAGCGCGCGTTCTTGGCGGCGGCTCTGACCATGGTAGGACCCCCAATGTCGATGTACTCGACCAGTCCATCGAGGTCCAGGCCCCTGGCGGCGGCAGAGCCGAAGGGGTAGAACGTGCAGACCACCATGTCGATGGGCTGGACTCCGAGGCGAGCGGCCTCCTCGGCATGACGCTCCCGGTGGAACAGCAGCGAAGAGGCGAGACTGAAGGAGATGGTCTTCATCCGGCCGTCGAAGGCGGCCGGATTGCCCGTCACCGCCGAGACATCGGTGGTAGGTATGCCGGCCGCCGCCAGATAGTCCCGCGTTCCACCGCTGGAAATCAGCTCACATCCGAATGAAGCAAGGCAGCGGGCGAGGTCGTCGATTCCGGTCTTGTCATAGGTGCTCAGGAGTGCGCGGCGCACCGGGCGCGGTGGAACGTCAGGCAGAGGTGAGTCGTTCATCGGTTCAGGTGCTCCACGATGTTGCGGAAGATCGCCAGGCCCGCTCCTTCGTCCGAGG
This sequence comes from Candidatus Eiseniibacteriota bacterium, assembly GCA_025453925.1. Lineage (GTDB taxonomy): Bacteria > JAFGKV01 > JAFGKV01 > JAFGKV01 > JAFGKV01 > JAFGKV01. The sequence continues at coordinate 3,301 of JALOPK010000198.1, forward strand.
ATGCCTCCGCGATCTTCCTGCCCCAGTCAGGATGATGGTAGATCGACACGTGGGCCTCCGGATGAGGCATCATGCCCAGGATCTGGCCGGTCACGTCGGTCAATCCTGCACACGCCAGCTCGGACCCGTTGGGGTTCAACGGATAGTCGTCGGTGGGCATGCCCGCCGCATCGCAGTATGAGAGGCAGTTGAGACCGTTCTCCAGAATGCTCCGCCTGATGCCCTCGTCGCGGATGATCAGCCGCCCCTCACCGTGCCGAACGGGAAGGTCGATGGCGCTGATTCCCCAGAGGAACGGTGTTCGCCACGGCACCGCGGCGGTGCAGCGACACCAGCGGTCTTCGAATCTTCCCGAGCGGTTGGCGGCCAGAGTGACCTCCTGCTCCATGCGTCCGCGGGTATTGGGCAGAAGCCCCATCTTCACCAGGATCTGGAAGCCGTTGCAGATTCCGATGACGTGGTTCCCATCCGCCAGGAAGCGCTCCAGACGATCGCGGAACAAGGTGCCAGACCGGGTTCGCCGGTGAAGGAGCTTGTTTGCCAGTGCTTTACCCGCGCCAAGATCATCGCCGAAGGAAAAACCCCCGGGAAAGGCCAGAACGTTGAAGTCCACCAATGAGCATCGCTCGTCGAACAGGTCGTTCACGTGCACGATCTCCGAGTCGCCGCCGGCCAGGCGGAAGGCCGCGGCCGTCTCCTCCTCGCAGTTGATGCCGAGACCGGTGAGCACGAGCGCTCGCGCTCTCACAGCACACCTCGAAGTCCCATGCTCCAGCGGTCGGCAACGTCCGTGAGGCAGAGATCCACCAACGGCTCGATGCCCCAGAGAAGGACCAGCCTGTCGGATCCCGTGACTTCGCCAAGGAACATGCAATCGTCGCCCAGAAGCCTCTCGAAGGCCGCGCAGTCCCTGGGCGCCACCGATACCACAAACCGCGAATGTGACTCGGAGAACAGCGCTCCCTCGGGATCAAGGCCCGTGGTTTCGACATCGGCACGGATCCCCAGTCCGCTGCCGATGGCCGCTTCGGCCAGGGCCACGGCAAGGCCGCCGTCGGAGATGTCGTGGCACGATGCCGGCAACCGCTTCCGGTGGGCATCGCTCAATGCTCGGTAGATCCGGCTGGCGTCATCTCTCCGTACTCGGGGCACCGACGCGCCCACCTCGTCGAACAGCCGGAAGAACTCCGAGGCGCCCAGCTCGCGGTGGGTGCGCCCTACGAGGTAGATCCTGTCACCGGGCCTCTTGAATTCCGAGGTGGTGACGAGGCGAATATCCTCGATGCCGGAGACCATTGAGTAGAGCACCGTGGGCGGCACCGAGATCTTCACGCCGTCTCGGAGCAGATCGTTCTTCATGCTGTCCTTCCCCGAGGTCAGGGGAATGCCGAAGAACGTCGACATGTCGTAGAGCGCCTCGCACATGCGCACCAGTTTTCCGAGCTTCACCTTGCCATCAGGATTGGTCACGGGATGGTACGCGGAGTCCGGTACGCAGAAGTTGTCGTTCACGGACCAGAAGGGCAGGCCGGTGTCCGGGTCAGGCAGCCGGCCGCCGACAGCGATGATGCCGCGCAGGGCCTCGTCGAACGCACCGGCGGACATCTGATACGGATCAATGTCGCCATAGCGGGGGAGAATGCCATTCGACACCGCGATCCCGGCATAGGAATCGAATCCCAGCCTCAGCACGGCGGCGTCCTGGGGGGCGCGGCCGGCAGGCCCCATCAGCGGCTTCACCACGGTCCGCGCTTTCACCTCATGGTCGTAACGCCGGATCACCTCTTCACGGGAGCAGATGTTCAAGCTCCCCATCAACCGGAGAAGCGTTTCTCCGTAATCGCTGATCGGGGAGAGAATGGGGTCGCACCCCTGAGGCCGGCCCCATTCCGCCTCGAGATGTTTGCGGGGGACTCCATCGTGGAGGAATCCAAGGTCCAGAAACGCCACCCGTTGGTCGGCAAAGCGCACGTCCAGCATGCCCGAGGCCCGGAAGACGCCGATGTCCGTTGCCTCGACCTCGAATCGAGCCGCGAGTTCGCGGAGAGGCTCCAGGTCCTCCGGCCGGACTACCAGCGTCATCCGCTCCTGCGACTCGGAGAGGAAGATCTCCCAGGGAGCGAGCCCGGGGTACTTCAGCGGCACGTTCTGGAGGTGCACCTCGGCCCCTCCACTGAGCCTGGCCAGTTCCCCCACCGACGAGGAGAGCCCCCCCGCGCCGTTATCGGTCGAGCATCGCACCAGGCCTTCGACGCAGGCCCGTTCCAGGAAGTCCGCCAGGTTCTTCTGCGTGATGGGGCTTCCGATCTGAACGGCCGAGCGGGGTGAATGCTCGCCGATCTCCAGCGACGAGAACGTCGCGCCATGAATGCCGTCCCTGCCCACGCGCCCTCCGGCCATGACGATCCGGTCACCGGGCTCGACGTGTTTCTCCCAGGAGGGTCTCCCGTTGTACTCCGCGGGCATCAGTGCGCCCGTGCCGCAGAACACCAGCGGTTTTCCCATGAAACGCGCGTCGAAGACGATGGCGCCGTTCACGGTGGGGATTCCCGACTTGTTGCCTCCGTCCTCTATGCCCTTCACCACGCCTGCCATGATCCGGCGGGGGTGGAGCTGTCCCGTGAGCAGCTTCCCTTGGTAGCCCGGGTCGCCGAAGCAGAGCACATCGGTATTGAACAGGCACCGTGCGCCGCCGACCCCTGTGCCCATCGGGTCGCGGTTGACGCCCACGATGCCGGTGAGCGCACCGCCATACGGATCCAACGCGGAAGGTGAGTTGTGCGTCTCAACCTTCCACACCAGCACGCGGTCGTCGTCAACCCGCACCGCCCCGGCGTTGTCGGAGAACACGCTCAGGAGCCATGACGCTCCCGTCCGGTCCAGTCTCTCCCTGACGACGTCCGTGGCGCCACGGATGAAGGTGGAGAAAAGCGAGTCCACCGTGCGCACTCCACCGTCGTCA
>JALOPK010000199.1 GCA_025453925.1 Candidatus Eiseniibacteriota bacterium
ACTATTCGTGCCTGGTTCAACCGTGCCAACCTCCACTGGTTTGTCCACTGCCTTTCGACGCTGGAACACCCTGCCGATATCATTCACGAAGGCGAATGCCATCAGAGACACCAAGAACACAAAACCAACCCGCTGCAGGGCAAGCTGCGCCTTCAGGCCAAGCGGCTTGCGCCGTATTCCCTCGACAACGGAGAACACCACGGTCGCTCCGTCGAGAATGGGAATGGGAAGAAGATTAAGCACTGCCAGCATCACGCTGAACATCGCCACGAAACTCACCAGGCTGTCAAACCCTTTCCGCGCGTGGCGGGCCGAAAACTGGGCGATGGCGATAGGGCCGCCGAGCTGCCGGCGGATGCCCTTGGGGTTCTTCACCATGGTGTAGAATCCCGAGTAGACCGTCGCCACCATTCCTCCGGTCATGCGCCCAGCCTGGAGCACGGCCTCCAGGGGCCCGAACCGGACCAGTCGAGTCGTGCCCTCGGGCGCGGCGATTCCGATGTAGCCGCCCTCGCCCTGGCCCAGCGTTGTCCCGTTGATCGGCCGGACCGTGGTGGCCAGCACGCGGCCCTCCCGGATGAACTCTACCGTGACGTCCCGGTCGGGGCTGGCCAGAATGATTCTCCGCAAATCCTCGAAGGTGGCAACGGGCGAGCCGGCCACCGAGGCGATGCTGTCGCCCTCCTGCAGCCCGGCCTCGAACGCGGGATATCCCATGGTCACATCCCCCACGATCGGCGGAAACGCGAATGCCACGCCGGACAGTAGGGAGTCATGGGGGCTGGCCCGCAACGTGTCGGCCCACCCCTTTCTGGCAACCACCATGGTGACCGAGTCCCGCGAACTCGCTTCTCGCGCGCCCTCCCACGCCTGAAGGAAGTCCTGGCTGGACGTCACTGGGCGGCCATCGAACTCGGTGATGCGGTCTCCCGCCAGCATACCCATGCTCGCGGCCGCCGAACCGGCCTGGACGCTGCCGATGATCATCAGGGGGTCCGGCACCTTGAACCCGGCCACCGCCACCAGATAGAGGAGCACGAAGGCCAGCGCCACGTTCATGATGGGGCCCGAGATCGCTACGATGAGCTTCACCCACCACGGCTGAGCGCCAAAGTCCCCGGGTGCGGGCTCCTCATTGGTTTCACCCGGGTCTTCCCCGGCGAACTTCACGTAGCCGCCCAGAGGGATGGGGCCGACCACCCAGTCGATGTCCCGCCATCTGAATCCCAGCACCTTCGGTCCGAATCCGATGCTGAACTTCAGCACCCGCACACCGAGGCGAAGCCCGGCAAGCAGGTGGCCGATCTCGTGGGGAATCACGAGAATGCCCAGGACGATGATCCCTATGATCACAGCTTCCATTCGCTGTCCTCTCCAGTAGTGACTGTCTCTGCCGCCGCCGCCGCCTCGCGACGGGCCCAGCGGTCTGCGGCCACGATGGCCTCGAGGGTGGGGGCGGGCATCGCGGTATGAGCGGTCAGGACCCGATCGATGACACGGGGAATTCCCGTGAACGCGAGTGCCCCCGCGAGGAACGATTCGACGGCGATTTCGTTGGCCGCGTTCATCACAGCCAGCGCGGTCCCGCCTGTGGCGGCGGCCCGGCGCGCGAGAGCGAGGCAGGGATACCTCTCCACCGAGACTGGTTTGAACGTGAGTGTATCCAGACCGCCAGGCAACAATCTCGGTAGAGCCGTGGGGCACAGCTCGGGATATGTCAACGCGTATTGGATCGGCCCGCGCATGTCCGGCCACGCAAGATGTGCGACGACCGACCCATCCCCGAGTTCAACCAGGCAGTGCACCATGCTCTGGGCATGCAGTATCACGTCGATGCTCTCGATCGGAAGCCCAAACAGGAAGTGGGCCTCGATGATCTCGAGCCCCTTGTTCATCATGGTGGCGGAATCCACCGTGATCTTCCGGCCCATCGCCCACGTCGGATGGGCCAGTGCCTGCTCGGGGGTGACCCTGGCCAGGTCTCCGCGGTAGTCGCGCAGCGCGCCGCCCGAGGCGGTCAGCCACAGGCCTCGTATGTCCCGTTTCTCCCGCTGGCGGAGCACACAATGAAGGGATGCGTGCTCCGAATCGACGGGGATGAGGCGGTCCGGTCCCCCTGCGGCGGCCATGACCAGGTGGCCGCCGATCACGAGGCTTTCCTTGTTGGCCAAGGCAACCGTCTTCCCCGCCTCCAGCGCGGCGAGGGTCGGCGCCAGACCGACCGCGCCGACGAGCCCGTTCAGCATCAGATCGGTGTCAGGATGGACAGCGACCGCCCCGATTCCCTCTTCCCCGGCGATGAGCGCGGCGCCTACCTCGGCGCAGGCCTGCGCCACCGTCGGATCCTCGGAACCGAAAGCAACGATCTGCGGTCTGAACCGGCGCACCTGCTCCGCCAGCACCGACCCGCTGGTTCGGGCCGCCAGAGCGGTGACGCGAAACCGCGGAGCAAGGTGAGCGACGACATCCAGCGCCGAGCGACCGATGGAGCCGGTGCTGCCGAGGATCGCGAGGGAGCGGGTCATTCAGGCTCCCGTGACCCGTCCACCAGAGGGCCGACAAAGGTGCCGCGAGGCCGGCTCCGGCCGGAGTCCGACGAATGGTGCGGGAGAAGCTCCCGCGGGCGGGGCATCGAACCCGACTGGCGCGGTGCGGGCAGCGTCCGGCATGGGTGCGCCCATGTATGCTACGAGCGCCCGGGAACAAGCACGAGGGCGTAGTAGACACCCGGAATGTTCAGCAGGAGGCTGTCAAAGCGATCGAGGACACCGCCGTGCCCCGGGATGAGACACGAGCTGTCCTTCACGCAGACCTCCCGTTTGAACAGGGACTCCGCGAGATCGGCAACTTGCCCCAAGGACCCCGCGATGCCGCCCAGCAGGAGGCCGACGGGAAGAGGGAGTGGTCCAAGCACACACAGGGCGCCACCGGCCGCGAGCCCGGCGGCAAAGCCCGCCACGGCTCCTTCCCAGCTCTTCTTGGGGCTGATGACCGGCGCGAGGCGCGTGCGGCCGAACGCGCGGCCGAAGCCATAGGCCGCCGTGTCGACGATCCACGTCAGGTAGAAGGGGATAAGTGCCAGCTTCCAGGGGGGAATCCCCCAGCGATCCAGCTTGGGCCCCGGAAGGCGGAGTAGGTGCACATGGCCGAATAACCAGGCAATGTACAGCACGGCGGCCGCCGCCCGGGACGCACGGAGGAGCGTCTGCCGGGGAGTGCCGGAGGCGACGTCGAGCCCGAGGACGATCAGAAAGGGGAGAATCGCCAGCGACGAGGCCGGGCCCGGATGCCCGGTGGCCATGAGGTAGAGGGTGCCTCCGCACACCGCCATCGTCAGTGGCACCTCCGGATCCAGATGCGGTCGGCCAAGACGGCAGAATTCCCAGACCGCACCCAGGACGATCGCAAGATTGACCACGAAAAGGCCGATCCCGCCATGGATCGTAATGAACACGTAGAGCGGAATAAACGCCGCCGCGACGAGAGTTCGCAGCAGAAGATTCGAGCCTCTCACGGGGCTTCCACCTTACCGAACCGCCGCTCACGCCCCGCATAGTCCTCCAAGGCACGAAGGAGCTCGGCCCTTCGGAAGTCCGGCCAATAGGTGGGGGTTACCCAGAGTTCCGTGTAGGCGATCTGCCACAGCAGGAAATTGGAGATGCGCATCTCGCCGCTCGTTCGGATGAGCAGGTCGGGATCAGGGGTTCCGGAGGTCTGGAGCCTCGCGGCGACCATGTTTTCGTCGATGTCATCCGGGCAAACGACACCCGCAGCCGCTTCGCGCGCGAGCGCACGGACCGCCTCAACGATCTCCGCGCGGCTGCCGTAGCTCAGTGCCAGCGTCAGCGTGAGCCCCGTGTTCCCCGCGGTGCTCTGCATCGCAGCGGCCAGGTCTCTGCGCACCGGCTCCGGCATCTGTTCGGAGGAGCCGATGGTAAGCAGGCGGACATTGTTCTTCTGCAGGACATCCAGCTCGTGTCGCAAGTATCGCTGGAGGAGCCCCATGAGGAAGTCGACTTCGGCCCTGGGCCGGGCCCAGTTCTCTGTGGAAAACGAGTAGAGCGTGACGTATGGGATGTCCCATTCGGCACATGCGGTCACGATGTCTCGCAGCGCTTCGACGCCGGCCTGGTGGCCCCGGATTCGTGGCAGGCCCCGGGCGCGTGCCCACCGCCCGTTGCCATCCATGATGATGGCGATGTGGGTCGGGAGTCGGCCCAGGCGGCGGGGGTCCGTATCCGGGCCGCGTTCCGTGTCCAGGCTCAGACCTCCATCACTTCCCGTTCTTTGGCCTTGAGCAGGTCGTCAACCACGGAGATATGCCGGTCGGTGATCTCCTGAATCTTGTCGGTACCCTTGTGGAGCTCGTCTTCGGTGATGTCTCCCGCCTTCTCGAGCTTCCGCATTTCCTCGATCTCGCTTCGGCGGATGTTTCTGACGGACACCCGGGCATCCTCTGACAGCTTACGAACCAGTTTCACCAGGTCCTTTCGTCGCTCTTCGGTGAGCGTCGGAATCGGCAGCCTGATTACGGCGCCGTCATTCAGCGGATGGAGCCCAAGTTCCGACTTACTGATGGCCTTCTCGATGGCGGGCAGCGCCGTTCGATCCCAGGGCTGCACCACAAGCAGTCTCGGCTCCGGCGCGCTGATGTTCGCCACCTGGCGGAGAGGCATCTGCGAGCCGTAGTACTCAATCCGTATGCCGTCCAGCAGGGCGGGCGAGGCCTTTCCCGTGCGGACGCGGGAAAACTCGCGCTTCAGTGATTCGCAGGCCTGCTGCATCTTCTCTTCTGTCTCTTCCAGAACCAGTTCCGTCATGGCCGCATCACTCCTTCCGATCCTTCCGAGGAAACGGTTTCGACAGGGCCTACCAGCGTACCCTCGGGGTCGCCCATGAGGACCCGCTTCATCGCTCCCCGGCGTGTCTGGTTGAACACCACCACCGGCAGATGGTTGTCCCTGCACAGTGCGATGGCGGCACGATCCATGAACAGCAGGTTGGCGGCAAGCACATCATCGTAGGAGATTCGCTCATAGCGCCGGGGACCCGCGACTCTCTCGGGATCGGCCGAAAACACGCCGTCGACCCGGGTTCCCTTGAGGAGCACCTCTGCGCCGATCTCCAGTGCCCGGAGAGCGGCGGCGGTGTCGGTGGTGAAGAACGGGTTCCCCGTCCCCCCGGCAAAGATCCCGATGTGCCCGTCCGACACCAGTGCCCGTGCTTCCTCGGCGGAGAACTGCTCGACGAACCCCTTGATGGGGAACGCAGCGCGAACGAATGCGGGCACGCCCTGTGAGCGGATCTGCTCTGCAACCGCCAGCGCATTGATCACGGTGGCAAGCATGCCCATGCAGTCGGCGGTGACACGATTCAACAGAAGCGTGGACGTGGCGCCGCGGAGCATATTCCCGCCACCGGGCACGACGCCGATGCAGACGCCCAGAGATCGGGCCTCGATCAGGTCATCCGCCCGGAGCCTCAGGGCCTCCGCATCGAGACCCGCCCCTTCCTCGCCGCCCAGGGATTCGCCGCTCAGCTTGAGCAGCACGCGGCGATACCGCATCGGGATCAGGCCTCTCCGATCTGGAAGCGGGCAAACCGTCGCACGATGACGTTCTCGCCCAGCTTGCCTGCGACCTCCTTCACCAAGTCACCCACGGTGCGGGTGTTATCACGTATGGAGAACTGCTCCATCAGACAGCTGTCCTGGTAGAACTTCTCCAGCTTGCCCTCGATGATCCGATCCCAGACCTTCTCCGGCTTGCCGCTCTCCTTGGCCTGTTCCCGGTAGATCACGCGCTCGCGCTCGACCAGGTCGGCCGAAACATCCTCCCGGCTCACCGATAGGGGAGAGGTCGCCGCGACCTGCATGGCCAGCTCATGGGCCAGCTTCTGGAAATCATCGGTCCTGGCCACGAAGTCGGTTTCGCAGTTCACTTCGACGATAACGCCGATCTTCCCGCCCAGGTGGATATACGACGAGACAACGCCTTGGCTTGCGGCACGGCCCAGACGCTTGCTCGCCTTGGCGATTCCCTGTTTCCGCAGCCACTCTATCGCTTTCTCCACATCTTCTTCCGCGACCTCCAGCGCCTTCCGGCAATCCATCATGCCGGCGCCGGTCCGCTCACGAAGCTCTTTCACGGCCTGTGCGGAGATGCTCATGCCTGCTCCTCCTTGTTCACCTCAGCGGGAGGGGCGGGTGGAGCGGCAGGCAGATCCGCGGGCGCAGGCG
>JALOPK010000200.1 GCA_025453925.1 Candidatus Eiseniibacteriota bacterium
GCAAAGGATGTCATACGTGTGCGATGGCCATTGCGAGTCTGTTCGAGGACGAAGCAATCCCGGTCGAAGAATCGATCATCATGTCCGCAGGACCTCACGCCGCCAGGGTCGACGCGGCGTGACGCCCTCGCTCCTCGCGATGACCGGCGTGCTCGTCGCCCACGAGACCTCGCCAACGCCCTCGAAGTCGGAACAGACTGCCCATCTGCGGCACCACCCGTGTGCGTCATCCGGCGAACCACCCGTTCGGCACGGCGCCGGCTGACCCCGCACGCCCGGAGGATCCGACGCGCCGGGGCCCCCACGGCCGCCGGATCGGTCTCATGCTCCGGGCACGATGCGGATCACGTCACATGTTTTTCCGGACCACGCTGGCCAGCCGCCGTATCCCCTCGATGATTTGCTCTTCGGAGGGAAACGAGAAGTTCAGGCGCATGGTATTCTGGCCCTTGCCGTTGCAGTGGAACGCCTCGCCGATGACGTAGGCAACGTTCTCCTCGATGGCGCTCTTGAAGAGGGTCGTCGCGTTCATGCCGCCGGGCAGTTTCACCCAGAGGAACAGGCCGCCCTCAGGTTTCGTCCACCGGACCCCCTTAGGCATGAACTCCTTGAGTGCCTTGAGCATGATGGCGCGTTTTCTCCCGTAGAGTTTGCGGATGACCTCGATCTGCGGGAGCAGCAGGCCCTGCCGCATGTACTCGGCCGCGATGAGCTGGTTGAAGGTCGGTGATGCCAGATCCATGCTCTGTTTGGCGACGACCATCTTGTCGGTCCAGGAGACCGGCGCCATGAGCCAGGCGAGCCGAAGACCGGGGCAGAAGATCTTAGAGAACGTCCCCAGCACAATGACCTGATTCTGCGTATCGAGGCGGTAGATTGGCGGATGCGCCTGGCCTTTGAATCGGAGGTCACGATAGGGGCTGTCCTCTAGGATCGGGACCTCGTGCGCATAGGCGAGTTCCAGAAGCCTCCGCCGGCGCTCCTCGGTGAGCGTCACGCCGGATGGATTCTGGAAGTCGGGCACGACGTAGATGAACTTCGGCTTCTTGTTTCGCTTCGCGAGCCTGGTCAGGGTCTTCTCCAGCAGGTCCATGCGCATGCCTCGGTTGTCCTGCGGCACGCCGATCATCTTGGCGCGGTAGGCGCTGAACGCCTGGATCCCACCGATGTAGCTCGGCAGCTCCATCACGACGATGTCGCCCGGGTCGATGAATACCTTCGCCACGATGTCGAGACCCTGCTGGGATCCCGACGTGATGAGGATGTTACCCGGGACGATGCCTGGTTTCGACGCGGCCATCCATGAGGCCAGCTCCTCCCTGAGCGGCATTTCCCCTTCCGTGGGTCCGTATTGCAGTGCGAACCTCCCCTTCTCCCTCAGGATGCGGCAAGAGATCTCCTCGATCGCCTCAACCGGGAACGTCTCCGGTGCCGGCAGCCCGCCCGCAAAGGAGATGACTTCCGGCTTTCTCGTGAGCTTGAGCAACTCGCGGATCACCGAACTCCGGATGTTGCGGGCGTTCTTCGAGTAGAACGGGGCCAGGTCCTCAATCATGCGACATCCCCTTGTGAGTGGAGGGACACGGACAGGGAGTGGAGGTCGTGGCGCTGGCCGGCAGGGTCCGCCGTCGACGGGAGTGCCGACCGCAGGGGGGCGGAGATGCACTCCCTGCTCCCTGCAGCGGACCATGATCGTCGGAGGCCAGCGGTGAGCGGTCGCGCATCGGCAGAGGTCTTGATGATTGAAACCCGACGGGCATAGCCAAACCTGCACCTCCTCTACCGTCCAGTATGCCGGAGTCGCAGGGGGCAGTCAAGGGCTCTACGCCGCGACGGGCACGGGAGTCACTCGGGGCTATTCACCCTCAGACAACGGCTCGCCATCTCTCACGATCTCGCCATCGGCGAGAAGCGTGAGGATCAACTGCCGAGCGTGTTCCGCATGGCCCACATGCACACTGATGCGGACTTCACCGAGACCGTCCGTCGTGAACGGGAGAACCGTGTGCGGGACATTGGAGGCAACCTGGCACGGGATACCTTCCTGGGCCAGCAGGTCCCGGATCAACTCAGCCTCGATGTCATCACTGCACCGGTGAACCACCACGGTTTCCATGACAATCCTCAACCCTCCATAGACCCGCGCATCCAAGCAGATACGGCGAGTCCAATCCTTGACGTGCCTCCTCAGCCGAGCCGGGGGGTGGACCACCACCTGCGCGGACGCCTGAACCGGTCCATTGCCACTTCGATCCTATCCGCGATGCAACTTCGCCGCGATCGCCGCAACATGCCGGCCTTGGAACCGCGCAGCCTCAAGCTCGTTCCGGCTCGGAAGCCGGCTTCCGTCACCCCCGACGATCGTCGAGGCCCCATAGGGTGATCCGCCCGTCAGCTCGTCTATGGTCATCTGACCCTGGTACGAGTAGGGCAGACCTACGACTATCATGCCATGATGAAGGAGGGTGGTGTGAAAGCTGAGAATAGTCGATTCCTGCCCGCCGTGCTGCGTCGCAGAGCTTGTGAAAACGCTGCCGATCTTTCCTACCAAGGCCCCTTCCGCCCACAGGCCACCGGTGGCATCCAGAAACTGCCGCATCTGGCCGCACATGTTCCCGAACCGGGTAGGGGTACCGAAGAGGATTGCGTCGGCCCCCGCGAGGTCCTCGACCGTGCAGAGCGGGAGATGGGCCATGCCGTTCCGGGCATCCAGAGCGCCCATCTTGGCCAGAACATCCTCGGTCAGGGTCTCCGGGACCCGGCGGACCTCCACCAACGCCCCCTCAACTCCCCGGGCACCTTCCGCGACGGCCTCCGCCATCCGGAACACATGCCCATACATCGAGTAGAACGCGACGAGCACCTTCATGTCCACATCTCCTCTCTTCGGTTCTTCGAGGCGCCTCTGCGGTGCCCCGAAAGGTCGATTCTCGGGGCGGCGGTCGGTCCTGCGGCGTCGAAGACGCGGCGCGACAGCCGCAGCGAGTACTCACCCGACATCAATGTACCCGCTCCTTTCCCTGGCATCAAGCGGGTTGGGGACCACCACTGGAAGACTCGCCCGCCGCGAGTGCCTTCGGATGGCGTCGAAGAATGATGACCCGGGCGAGACTTCCACTATCTTTGTTGCCCTCTGCGCATCTGGCGCCGAGATGCGGTGTCGCCTCGTTCCTTAGGTCTGCTGCGGCCTTGCGCCGGCAGTGGGGATCGAGTGTCCGCCGGAACAGGCTTCCGGCGGCGTCGGAGGTACTTGCGGATGCTCCACACCATGAAGGTCCGGCTGCTGATCCTGCTGTCGGTCAGCGTGCTGCTGTTCGGAGCAACCCTGGTGAATCTCGATCTCTCCCGACGCAAACAGGCCGGCATTCTCATGGGACAGCAGGCGGAACTGGCGTCAGCCACGTTCGACAGCCTGGTGAGTTTGCGTACCCGCTTCCTCCAGCAGTTGGCGTACGACTACTCCTACTGGGACGAATTGGCCTCGTTCGTCAGGACGGCGGACACGGCCTGGGTTTCGGAGGCGCTCCTGCCGGTGCTGAGGACCTACGGAGCCGATCGCGTCTGGATCTATGGCGCATCAGGGGCCCTCGTCTACGCTGCCTCACCCGCACATCGGATCATGGGCCCGGAGGCCGACATCGTGCGCGCCCCGCCGGTCCTCAGAGGCCTCTTCGCCGAGAGCCGGTTCGCCCATTTCTTCCTGCGCACCCCGCGTGGGGTGATGGAGATCCGGGGCGCTTCGATTCATCCGACCTCAGACGAGGTCCGACGCACCTCACCGCGGGGATACCTCTTTTTCGGATTGGAATGGGACGAGGCGTTCATTCTAGAACTGGAAGGACTCAGCTCCAGCACGATCGCGGTGGCCTCGCCCGAATCGGTTCCGCACCGTCCCAAGGATCCCGCGCTCATCCAATTCGAGAAGCGGCTCCCGGGCCTGGAAGGGCCGACCATGGCCCGCCTCGACGTCCAGAAGCGGATACCTGGCGTCGACACTTTTCTGCGGGCGTCGCAGCAGTACCTTCTCACCAGCCTCGCGTTCGCCGCGAGCCTTATCCTCCTGGCCGTGCTGTCGGTGACACGCTGGGTCAGCTCACCTCTTCGGCTCATCTCCCGCAGCCTGGCGACCGACGATCCCGCGCATGTCAAACGGTTGAAGAACGACCAGACTGAGTTTGGCGACATTGCCTCGCTGATCGGACGGTTCTTCGAGCAACGGCAGCAGTTGGAGAGGGAAAACGCCGAGCGGAAGAGGGCGGAAGAGGCCCTCAGGGTATCTCACCGATTCCTGGAGATCGCCAACCGTCATCGGGAGATGGAGCCGCTTCTGCGGGAGTTCGCGGTGGAAACGGAGCGGTTCACCGGCTGCACCCTGGCAGGAATCCACTTGAGCTTCAGCGAGGACGGAGCCCCCCTGGAAATGACGGTCGGCTTCGGCGAGAATCCCAGCGCCCAGGATCGGCCGTGTTCCCGAAGCGAAGTGAGGGGCATATGCCGCGCGATCATGGGGGGCGAAGTGAACCGGGATATCTCAAGTTTCACTTCCGGAGGCTCCTGCGTCATGAACCGCGCCTCCCGGGACCTTCCGGCAGTTCTTGGCGCGCTCCACGGGGACATATGCATGAGGTGCTGGCGCTTGGGCTACGAGTCGGTCGCCTTGGTGCCCATCCGCGTGCAGGATAAGACCTTGGGGCTCATCGAGGTGGCGGATCAGCGCCAGGACATGTTCCCGATTCACATCGTCGAGGCGCTGGAGGCCGTCGCGAAGCAGCTGGGAATCGCCGTGTTGCGGGTGAAGGCCGAGGAGAGGCTTGCCTTCATGGCTACCCACGATCTGCTCACCGGCCTGCCCAATCGTGCCATGATCGGCTTCCGGCTCCGCCCCGCGCTCGCAGCGGCCGATGAACGTAAGGAGCGGGTTGCGGTGATGATGCTGGACCTCGACTACTTCAAGAGCATCAATGACACCCTGGGGCACGCGGCCGGAGATCGACTCCTGCAGGCGGCGTCGCAGCGGATCTGCGCCATCCTCAGGCGAACCGACACCGCAGTCCGGATGGGGGGTGATGAGTTCATGCTCATTCTCCCGCAGGTTGTGTCGGCTGACGATGCATCCAAGGTCGCATCGAAGATCCTCGAAGCGCTTCGGAAGCCCTTCAAGATTGATGAACGCGAGCTCAGGGTTACCGGGAGCATTGGCATCGCGCTTTACCCCGATGGCGGCGGGAACATCGACACGCTTCTCAAACACGCGGACATCGCCATGTACCAGGCCAAGGGCCAGGGGCGCAATACGTTCTGCACGTTCGCCGAGGTCGAGGGGAGTCGAGGGTAAACGTTCATCGGCAAGAACCGTCTCACGTGAGAGTGCTGACGCGACGCGTCCCGCAGGGAGGCGTCTTCTTCCCAGTCGGCCTTCCCCTGACGCGGAGCGGAATCGTGCGCATTCCCCCGATTGTGTGTGCGCTGATCGCGGTGCTCATCCCGGGTCCGGCCTTTGCCGATGCCTACATGCCGATCCGGGTGCACGATGTGGACATGGTCGATGGGGATCACCTGTTGGTCACCGACGGCGGCCCCCTTGACATGAGCGGCGGAGCGGTCGTGGAGATCGACCGGGAAGGCGCCATCCTGTGGTCCCTGGGACCGGGGCTGTCATGGCCCCATAATGCCGACATCGATACCGATTCAACCATCATCATCTCGGATACCGGCAACGATCGTGTCATCATCGTCCACCGGGAGGGCCACATCCTGTGGACCACCGATGACATCGTGCTCAGCGATGGCTCCTCGCTGGACTATCCCAATGACGCGAACCTCCTTCCCAATGGACATCGGCTCATCACCGATCGCGACAATCACCGGGTCATCGAGATAGACGATGCCGGCGTCATCATGTGGCAGTTCGGCGAGACCGGCGCGCCGGGGAGCGGATTGAATCGCCTCAACGGGCCACACAATGCCGATCGACTCGCCAACGGCAACACCATCATCGCGGATTCCAACAACAACCGCATCATCGAGGTGACCCCCGCGGGAGCCATCGCATGGACCTTCGCCACAGGGCTGGATTGGCCCCGTGACGCGGACCGCCTGTCCGATGGCTCCACTCTGATCGTCGACTCGCACCACGAGCGCCTCCTCGAGGTCACCGCCGGTGGTTCGGTCGAGTG
>JALOPK010000201.1 GCA_025453925.1 Candidatus Eiseniibacteriota bacterium
CAGGTTTCCCGCCGCATGAATCAATGCAACCCCGAGGCATGTCAGCGCAAGATGGACCATGTTGAGCGGCCACCTCACGTACCATGCCGCTGCCGCGCCGATCAGCGCCGGCATGATCGACGCCGGAAACGCGTAAGGCCGCATCGCAATCCACACAACGCGCAGTCGATCTTTCACGCATACCTCGTCATCATATGCATCAGTCCTACTCAGTGTGCCAATCGTCCGCGAAACTGCGCGCTTCGCCGCCATGCGGCAAGTGGCTCATCGTGGCGCGGAGGTCTCGCGCCCCTCAGCCCTCGCCAACGGCGGCAATCCGGCCAGGTTCTGATCCGAACTGCCACTATTCTAATGTGAGAATAGTGAATCCTGGGAGTCCTACTCGCGTCTCCCATCTCGATAATGGCCTACCCACTCGGGGTCCCGCGCGACAGGCGGAACTCAACACCCACGGGCGCGCATCCCGCCCATGCGGCGGGGGCGGAATCGGTCTTCCACGACTCACGTTCCCGCCATTGACGAGACGTGGTCAATGCCCACTATGCAAACCCCGACAGCGTCTCTGATACGCCGGCGACGACAACTGTGAAGTATCTCATGCGCCGGATACTCCAGTCATCGCGAGCACCTGAGCCGGCCACGGTCGCACTGACGGCATGCCAGGGGACGCGGCGATCTCCCCTGCGACGGGGATTGCTTCGTCCTCGGGCGGACTCGGAATGACACTCGCACGCCTGCGGCATCCTTGGCACCATTACGGATGTCAGGATAGTGGGATTCGGCAGGCCTCGCCCGGGACTTCTCACACCACCCGTGCCGCCAAAAGGGTGCAGTCGTCGCCGAGAGGTCTGCCGCCTGTGTACGACTCCACCGCAGCCAGGATTCGTTCGACGACCGTCGCCGGCGACTCCCCCCGGCATGCATCGAGGACGGCGTCGAGACGCTCCTCGCCGAACTCCTCCTCACCCTCGTTCATGGCCTCGGTGATCCCATCGGTGTAGGCCACCAGCAGGTCGCCCCCGGCCAGTCGGGCCCGCGCCTCTTCATACGGGAGGCCGGGCGTAACGCCGAGCACCCTGCCGGTCGGAGGCAGCGCCTCGATACCCCCGTGCCGGCGCACGATGCGGGGCGGGTTGTGCCCGGCATTCACGTACATCAGACATCCGGAAACGGGGTCGTACACGCTGACGAAGAACGTGATGAACCGATCGGTTTCGATGTCGTGATGAATCGTGTCATTCAGGCGACTCACGACACTGCCCAGGTCCCTGGCGGCAGGCGCCAGCGCCCGCAGGGACGCCCGGAGGTTGGACATGATCATGGCCGCCCCCGCACCCTTTCCGGACACGTCGGCCGCCGCCACCAGCGTTCGCTCTCCCTCCAAGGCCATCACATCATAGTAGTCGCCGGCCACTTCCAGCGAGAACCGGCACTGGGCCGCGATCTCCAGGCCGGGAGTGCCAGGGAGATCCCGCGGCAGGAATCTCTCCTGGACCTTCCTGGCCATTGCCAGCTGCTCCTGCAGGCGGTGCTTCTCGATGGCCTCGTTCATCAGGCGCAGATTCTCAAGTTCCAAGGCAACCCGTGAACCCAACGCCCCAAGAACCGCCACATCCTCCGCCCGGAAGTCTTCCCCGTCGGAGCGGGGGCCGAGGCCCACGAACCCGGTGACGGCTCCGTGTACGATGAGCGGAATCACCATCTCGATCGCCTGGTCGTGAAGCCAGACGGCCTCCTCGGAGGCGGGATCGATGCGTCCCGTGGCGAGAAGCTCATCCACCATGAGAGGGCGCGCGCCTTCCAGCGCATGGGCAAGCCTGTCTCCCGTCTTCACCGGAGTCACGATGCCTGACGAGAGGTGGAAGGTCTCGACCCTCCGCTGCACCAGGAGCGCGGCCGATATCCCGAGGCTGTCCCTCAATCCATCCTGAAGGAGGGTCACGAACGTCGTCCGGGCGGGCGGCATGGCGGTGGGCGAGAAAAGCGTGTCGACGAGGAGACGGAGCCGGGCGCGTTCCGGATACAGCCGCCGCTCCAGGGAGGCCTGGATCCGACGCAGGACCGGAGCGAACGCCAGGGAAAGGAGAAGGGCGGCGCCCAGCGTGGCGGTGTGGCCATGCAGGCCGGTAAGCCTCAGCAGGAGAGTGGTCGCCGCGTACAGGCCCGCGAAGAAGACCGTCAGCAGCGTCACGGTGACCAGGACGTGGCGAGCCCCCCGGCGCAGACGCGCCTCCATATCCAGCAGCCGGTATCGGCCGAATGCATAGGCAAACGCAAGGGGAGAGAACAGCATCAACAGCAGCGAGGTGAAGAGCCACAGCATCTCCGGCGTCTCAGGCAGGGCTGCCCTGAGTCCAGGGATGAGGTTCACGCTGATGAGCAGGCCATAGCCCGCGAGTCCTATGCCTGATCCATGCACCACCAGGTTCAGTTGCCGTCGTTCAAGCGGCACGGCGCTGCGGTGACGCCTCATCATGGCCAAGGCGAATCCGATCAGCAACTGCGCCGCAAGAAGCGCCAGCATCGCCGGCGCCCCTGCGGACCCCATTCGTCCCGCGAGGAGGGTCAGTGCGCACACGGGCCCGTAGACCAGCGGATAGGCTGCCGCCGACCGGCGTCTTCCGCGGATGAGCGGGCGGGGGAACAGGAGGTGGAAATTGAGCCAGAACGCGCCGAAGAAGTAGTGGAACGACCCGAGCCACTGATGGAGCGTTTCCTGGCCGGGAAGAACGAAGGCCGCCGCGACGACCTCGATCTCCCCTACCCTGAGAAGGGCAATGATCAGTGCGGCCATGCTGAAGGTGAACAACGCCACGGCCCGAACCGCCCCTTCGCGGGGTTTGGTGAGGACCGCCCACAGTCCAACGGCCAGGTACGCAAGGCTGATGAAGAATCGCAGGATCTGGATGGAGAGCACGTAGCCTCTGAACGCCGCATCATGCCGCCGGGTCACGGCGCGCGTGGACACCTCGACGCCGTCGCGCCGGAACACCACGTCCACGGGCATGCCCGGCCGGGGCGTGTACTGCGAGTCAGTCAGTCCAGGTGTTCCCGCTCGGGCAGGAACGCCGCCGAGGGACACGATGGTGTCTCCCGGGCTTGGTCGGGGGCCCTGAAAGTCGGCCTCGTCCACGCCGACAACGATATACGATCCGCCGGGTGACACGCGAGCGACGATGTTGAGAACTCCGGCCCGCATCCAGCGAACGGTTCTGATGCCTTCCTGGGTGAAATGAACGGGGTGATAGAGAAAGAGCGTTGCTCCCGCCAGCAAGGCGAATCCGCGCAGCAGCCATTCTCTCATGTGGTCAATCATCCGTTGCGGGTAGCCCCGTCTCCCCCGGGGGAACGTCAGCCGGGAGTGTTCCCGGCGAGTCGAGATCGGGCGGCATCGGTGCTTCGCGGAGGACATAGACCCGCCACCCGCGTGCAACCGTCGGGCACTCCACGCTGCCGATGGTGTGATACCCCGCGATCGGGCTCACGCTCACCACGTACGTCGGCACGATCCGGGGCGCCCAGAGCCTTATCCACCATGGGCTGCGACCCGCGGGGGTATCCACGTCGGGGATCCCCTTCCAGGCGTGGCGCCACCCCGCCCATTCATATCCGCCGTCGATCTCATCAGGATTGACTCCCTGTTCCTCTAGTACCGCGATCTGCTCCCACCGGATGCGGTTCCAGGTAAGGAAGTCACGGGTGCCCATGACCGACAATGCGCCCACGATGAACAGAGACGTCCACATCAGGACCGTGGTTCGCCGCAGCATAGGCACCATGGGAATGACCACCAGCGGCAGGAGCGGCACCAGATAGCGATCGTAGAAGGGCGGCAGTGCCATGAGCGCGGCCAACCACACGAGCGCCAGTGCCAGAGGGCCCCGTGCGCAGAGCACCCCGCGAAGCGCCCACGCCCATGCAGCACACGCACCGACGCCGGCGGCGATCGCCCGGAGCGCCGAATGGCCCATGACCAGGCCTCCCAGCCAGGGCATGACGGCCAGCGCGATGCCGAGGGGCGCAGGGAGGGCGGCAGGGGGCAACATCCGGCCCAGGAGCCCAATTCCCGCGGCCAGACTCCCCAGCGAAACCGCCATCCAGAACCACGGGGGCAGGGAGGGAGGAGTTCCCTGGAGGCCGACGAATCCGAGCCCGCCCGAATGGAGGAGATTCTCAAGGCTCGGCAAAGGAAGGGGCGGCGGTGCACCCAGCCACCAGGCCTGGCCCCAGGCCCACAGCATGAAACAGGTGGGAAGAAGGGTCCGGTTCCAGGAGAAGTGTGCCACGCCCAGGGGAAGCACAAGCAGGCCGAGGTAGGGGACCACCGGCGCGCAACGGCTGAGGAATCGAATCGGCAGGTCGATGCCGCTGCTGCGGCTGATCCACATGCCGCTCATGGTTCCTCCGGTACTGCTGCTGAGGTACCAAATCAGGAAGGGAATCGAGCCGGCCAGTGCCGCGAGCCCGGGAAGCGCGCGAACCCACGGGCTCCGGGGTTCTCGGCCGCGCATCCCCTCGGCCGCCGGCCTGACGCGGTGGGGAACGCTGAGCAGCAGCCAGAGCGGCACGACGAGAGCGACCGGATGCACCAGGTACGTGCTCATCGCCGCGAGGCCGAGAGCGGTCGCTCGCATGACGGTCTGTCGCTCCCGCCACGCCAGGGCGGCGAGCGCGGTGAGTGCCACCGAGGCCTCCAGCGCGGGCTCGGGCATGAAGGAAAACGCGGACACCAGCCCCAGCGGCGACAGCAGCACCAGCAACCCCGCGAAGGCCGCGTGACCGGGCCCTGCGCTCCGGCCGACCGCCGCGGCCGTGGCAAAGGACGCCGTCAGGTGGAGGGCGACGCTGGAGAGCCGCAGGGCGGTGTGGGAAAAACCCGTCAGCGCGGTGGCCGCCAACCCACACAGCGTCGGGCCGATGAGGCTGACCGAGGCCAGGGCCGGCCGCACGAGCCGGCCTGTCTCCGCCGCCTGCTGCACGACCCGCGCATAGAGCCAGTCATCGTTGAGGGGGAACTCACCCCGGGGATCCACGACGAGGAGAGCCAACGCGGTTGCCGTGAGAATTGCGGCGGCCACTGCCACCCCGTGGGTATGGCGTGCGAAGCGAGGAGTCACATCAATCTCGGAGGCCGACGGTCTCCTTGAGGTGGCGGATCTCAGCGGGCGCGAGGCGCCGGGTCTTGCCCACGGGAAGATCGCCGAGACGGATTGGACCGAATCCGTAACGGAAGACCCGTGTCACCGTGAAGCCCATAGCCTCGAGAAGGCGACGGATCTCCCGTTTCTTGCCCGTCACCAGGACCAGTTCCAGGCGCTTTCCCTGATCCCCCGGCGGCGACAGCCGGGCCTTGGCGACCGCGAGGAGCTCGCCGTCGACGAAGGCGCCGTGTTCCAGATCCTGAAGCCGGCCGGCCGGAAAGGGGGTGCTGACCTCGACCCGATAGAACCGCTCGATACCGTGGCGCGGGTGGGCAAGCCGGTTCGCCGTCTCTCCGTCCGAAGTCAGGAGGAGGAGGCCCTCGCTGTCGCGGTCGAGCCTCCCCACGGGGAAGAGGCGCTCCGGCGTGCGGGGGATCAGGGACATTACCGTGCGGCGCGACTCGGGATCCGACACCGTGGTGAGGTAGCCTCGAGGCTTGTTCAGGAGGATGTAGACCGCATGCCGCGGGGGACGCACCGTTTCCGCGGCGACGGCCACCCGGTCGACGGACGGGTCGACCTGTTGGAACGGCCCCTGGGCGTCTTCGTCGTTGACCGTCACGATGCCGTTGGCAATGAGCTGTTCACATGCCCGTCGGGATCCAAGCCCGCACGACGCGAGGTATTTGTTCAGCCGCATGGAACCAAAGTGCCCCTTTGTGCGTCAAACAGGAGAACATGGGTGATGAATGACGCGTGCCGCGGCAGGGTATATGCTCACGTGACATATCACTGCAACCTACCGATACCCGGTAGTGCCGTTGACGCGCATCATACGCTACTAGCCGGAGGCGTTCCATGCAACTCCAATGTGTCATGATGTGCCTGCTGGCAGGGTCCTCCGGCTCTGGTCAGAGCGGGTGCCTCGTTGTCGTGGATGTCGGCTATGGCCTCTCCGTCCTCGTACAGGACCCGTC
Organism: Candidatus Eiseniibacteriota bacterium; assembly: GCA_025453925.1. Lineage (GTDB taxonomy): Bacteria > JAFGKV01 > JAFGKV01 > JAFGKV01 > JAFGKV01 > JAFGKV01. Next base: position 6,119 of record JALOPK010000201.1, read on the forward strand.
CGGCACCGCCCTCCTCGTTGATGGTGGGTATGATGAGGAGGCCCCC
>JALOPK010000202.1 GCA_025453925.1 Candidatus Eiseniibacteriota bacterium
TGGCACCAGTCCTACTTCGATCTGCGATACGCCCGGCGGGCGGGTCCGGGCAGCATGAGCCTCTGCGCCGAGTTGGCGAGTGGGGCCATGGCGCTCACCTGGACTCCCGTGGCGGGGGCGAGTGGGTACAGGATCTATGGCGCTGTCAACTCCTTCGGCTTTCTGCCCGGGGGAGCCCCCGGATTCCAGCATCTGGTGGCGGCACTTGCTCCCGACGCCACATCCTGGACCTCTTCCATGGGCATCAGCGATCCGGATCAGAACTGGAGCTACCTCGTCGTCGCCGTTGATCCGGTAGGCCTCGAACTTGCCCGCTCGGGCCGGGTCGGGGAGTTCGATTCTCCCCTGGAACTGCAGTGATCACCGGCGGCAGGCAAGAGTGAAGCTCGGTGCCTGTTCCCCTCAGCGGGCCGCGGTGAGACAAGCCTGAGCCAATGAACGAGCCCACCCCGCCTTTTTCGCGAACGCTCGACGAGGTGCTGTGGTCCGTGTCGGACGCCATCTACCCCGATTCGCTGGGCGAGAAGCCGGTGGAGGTGAACTGCCACGGCGCTGACGGCGACACCCCTCTGCATGTCCTGGCATGGCGCGACGACACCGAAGGTGCGGCGATCCTCGTCGCGGCCGGAGCCAACGTGAATGCCCCGGGCGACATGGGGGAGACTCCCCTGCATGTTGCCGCGCGTCAGGGCAACGCCATGCTTCTCGACCTACTGTTGCGGGCCGGCGGCGATCCGAGCCTTCGTTCGGAATTCGGACTCACGGTGCGGGAACTGGCCGCGGGGAGAGGCGGGGCTGTTGCCCGGGTGGTCTTCGGAGGATAGTCTGGGCTTTCCGTATGGAGTGCCTCTCCTGTCTCGACTTCTCATCTCTGGGGGACCTTTGGCGGCATCCGGACGGCCGGTGGCCCACGGAACGACGAGTGAGGCGTGATAGGGCAATCCAAGACGTGCCGGCGGTCGTGCGTGATCGAATCCGTTCTCCATGGAGGTGATGTCATGAGTCGTGGGGTGTTCGGCGGTCTGCTCTCGCTGGTCCTCGTCATGGCGCTGGCCCACTACCTCGCCCGCGAGCGGTTCCCGCAGAGCGGAACAGGCGCCGCGAACGATCCAGTGGACACAGCGAGCGATGTCAGGTGTGGTGCGAATCAGCAGGTCATGGCCACGGTGATCGCCAGCTACCGAGTGAGCCATCAGGGAGAGAACCCCGCCAGGCTCTCGGACCTCGTGCCGCAGTACGTCGCGGCGATTCCCAGTTGTCCGAAGGGCGGCGCCTACGCGTATGACCGCCGAGCGGGGACCGTGTCATGTCCGAACGGTCATCGCACCATGCCATAGCAGCGCGCTCCCTGGAAGCCCCGGCAGTCACCGAAGGCCCGGCTGTGCCGGTGGTGGCCGTGACGAGCGCCCCGCCGGTGCTCCCGCAGGGCGCTCTGCTCTCTCGTCTGGTGCCGGTCGCTACCTAAGGAGGGTCATCGGGCGACTGACGACGCGGTCGCCGCATTGCAGTCGCTGGATGTAGATCCCGCTTGGCAGATGGCCCGCATCCCATTCGACACTTCTCGTGCCGGCCGGCTGCCACTCGTCGACCAGTGTGGCTACCCTGTGACCGGCGAGAGTGAAGACCTCGAGCCGAACCGTTCCGTCCGTCGGCAGCGCATAGGAGAGTCCGGTTGCGTGTTTGAACGGATTCGGCTCGTTGCGAATCAGAAGGGCCCTGTCGGCGACTCCGGTCAGGGAAGCGACGGCCAGAGGCATCACCTGCTCGATTCTGCACACAGTATCCGGCATCACGGGCGAATGCTCCATGATGTAGCCGCGGAGCGCTTCGTACTCGGTGATGCCGGTCATCTGAACGTTCTGAGGCTGGACGCCTGCGATCACGGGCAGAAGCGTAGCGACCGCAAGGTTCGCAGTAACGGTGTACGTCACGCCGAAGTCGATCGGCGCCCCGCCAACTTCAGCCGACCAGATCCATTGTCCAACGCCATTGGCGGGATGGTATTTCACTTTGATGTTCGAGACCTGTGGCCACAGATCGTTCATGGATGCTCCCTCAGCAGCCTCCAGCGCCACTTCGAGTCCGGTGATAAGGTCCAGTCCGGTCAGTTCGAACGTCACCAGCGGGTAGTCGAGACCAGACGCTTCGTCGTAGCCGTAGGGCACCGTCTGGAAGATGTCCGCGCCCGTCAAAGCCCCCGCCCAGAGCCCCTGGCTGATGAATCCCCATACCGTGAGGGCGACGTCGGTCTGAGTCGTATCACGGAAGGCATCCGCCACAAGGTTGCCGAGTTGTGTATCCTTGCACCCGTCACTGTAATGATCGAACTCCCGGGTGAAGTCCTCCCCGGCTTCGGCAATGACTTCCGTGTATGCGGGCCCGAACCGGGGATCGGCCTCGATGCCCGCGATGAGCATTTGAACTGCGGCAGCCACCTGCGGTACTTCCGGGACCGAGTCGTCGATGTGGGTAAGTTGGTGGCTGATCACCTCGGTGCCCAATGGTCGCACGGCCAGTTTCAGGGCGCCTACGTAGCTGTAGAACTCACCCGCCTGCACGATCGTGGTCGGCCTCCCCATTGGGTTGGTCACCACCACAGGGGTCATGGTCGCGTCATGGGAATGCCCGCCCACGATCACGTCGATGCCGGACACTGCTGCGCCCAGTTCCTGATCGGCCGTCAGTCCGAGGTGGCTAAGGGCGATAATCACACTGCACCGCTCCCGCAGGGAGTCAACCGCCGCTTCGGCCGCCTCGATGAACGGTGTGATCACAGCGGGCGCGGGGAGGGAGAAGTCGTTTGTGTCCAGGGTCGTGAGTCCGAAGATGCCGACCTTGATCCCATTGACATCCTTGATGGTGAACGGCTTGACCATGTCCCTCAGTTGATGGTGATGCGGCGCGTCCATGTTGGCACAGAGGAAGTCGAATGGGTGGCCCGAAGCGGCGATTGCCATCTCGAGCACCTGCGGCGTCAGGTCGAACTCGTGATTGCCCAGGGTGAACGCATCGCAGCCAAGCTGGGCCAGGAGCTGGAGTTCGGCGACACCGAAGTACGCGTTGAACATGAAGTCGCCGATGAAGAGGTCACCGGCGTGGAGGAACAGTGTGTTCTCGTTCATGGCCTGGGTCTGGCCGATGATGGTTGCCGCCCGCGCGATGCCGCCCCATGAACCGACACCTTGGGCATTCTTGGGCCCGTAAGGCGACACATGGGAATGCGTATCGTTGATGTGAATCACCACCAGCGTGTCCGCTGGTTGCGCATTCGTGCCTGCGGCGAAGCCCATAAGCATGACCGCCGCACAGAAGATTCGCAGTGTCCTGTTCATCGCCATCTCCTCTCCCAGTGGTGCGGCCAGGCGACTGGGCCGCCCCGCGAAGACTGCCCGAGCCCGCCGCGTGCCCGGCGACCTGCCGGATCTCACGCGGAACCGTCATGGTGGGGCCCGATGAATGCCTCTGATGCTCGGGAGCTCACTGAACCCACCTGTGTGGTGACCGACGCGGGGTGGCCTCCAACTCCTGTCGTAAAGCGCGAAGGTGTCCCTCCTTTCTCTTCCCGTCATATCACCCAACCAGGGGCTCAGTGACCTCCTGACGCGACCGGAGTCTCCGCAACGGCCGTGCCGGCCGTTCGGGGGCAGGGGGAGAGTGCTGGAAGTCACAGTGCCGCAATGCGGTGAGACGGGCGACGGGCGGTGGCATGCCACCTCCGATCGGCTCGACGTGTGACCTGATCCTTACAGCTGAGTATCTCCGACCATACAGCGGACGACCGACCCGAAGGCGCCACCGTGGGGCCAGTGGAAACCCAGGCACACGAACGCAGGGATCGCCGGCCCCGAAGCGCGGGGAATGAGCCCTACGGGGTCCAACAGCCGATGCGCGTTGGCCGCTGACAGGCCTCGCGGAGACGCCTCCCTGCGCAGTGCCCCGGGTGGATCAGGTGATCAGAGTGGAGACCCTGGTGAGTGAGAGGGCGACCCACTCTCGGTCTCGGCGTTCCCAGTGCTCGGTGCGGCCTCGCTGGGGGCATCGACCACGATACGATTCCGCGTGATGCCTCCGGGGAGCATCTCGCGGGACTTGTGCTCCCGCGGCGAAGGCCACTAAATTCCTCTGGTCTCGTATTGCCGTGAGATCCGGCCCTGCACCGGGCGGAGAGTGCATGACCGGCGGCAAGAGCTTGTTGAAAGGACTCCAATGAAACTGACGAAAACTCACGCGGCCTTCGCATTGCTGATCGGGTGTTTGATGGTGGCAGCCGCCGTTGTCTGGGCGGCCGAGTCAGCCCCCTCCAACACGGTTGGGTTCTTTACCTTCCAGTTGGGTAGCGGCGGCAAGTAGCCCGTCCCGAGGTCTTCGATTGCACCGGTGCTGCGGCACTGAGTGTCTCTTGCCCTGCCTTCATTCTCCTTCTCTCCGTTCCGCCTAACTGAAGGAAGCGCTCATGACAAGGCTCATCGTCTTCGCTCTCGCCGTGCTTGCTGTTCCCGCCCTTGCCATCGGAGACGATGCGTGGATTCCCCTCAACGGTGCAACCCACCCCGGTCCCGTCGTCGTCAACACCAGCAATGCCGGAACGGGTGCCGTTCGTCTGGATATAGTTGTTCCAGGGTTTCAACGCTCTAGTGTCGAGAGCAAGGGCGGCCGGTTCACTCGCCTCCTGGTCGCCGACGCCGGCATCCAGGGACAGGTCGGCCATCCGGAGTTGCCCGCACTGCGGCTCATGGTGGCCATCCCGTACGGCGGCGTCCCGCGTCTCGAGGTGATCTCCGAGCGAATCGCGGAGACGCCTCTGGATCAACTTGGCGTTACGGCGCCGATCGTGCCGGTGCAGGCGCCGGTGGAGAAGGTGCCCGGAGCTCGTGAACAGGCACCGTGGGCTTTCGATCAAGCCGTGTATGCGAGAGACGCGTTCCAGCTTGCCACCATGGTGTCCCTCGGGGAACCGGGGTTCATCCGTGGCCGCAGATTCGTGGAGCTCACCGTCTCGCCCGTAGACGTGAATGGGGCGCGGGGCACGGCGAGACTCCTCACCGAACTGTCGGTGCGGGTGACCGTCGAGAACGCCGATCTCGCGCTGACCGCGGCCCGCGCAGCTCGATACGGATGCAGGGAGTTCGATTCGCTTTCGCGCCGCCTGCTCGTCGGGGGCTCATCCGACGCCCGCGATCTCAATGGCATGCCGGAGCCTCCGATGCTGCTTATCATCGCCGGATCATCATGGGCGGGCAACGCGAACCTGCTGAACTTCGTTGATTGGAAGACAGACAAGGGGCTGCGGCCGGTACTGGTCTCCACGACTGAGACGGGAAGCACCACCGCCTCCATCAAGAGCTACATCCAAACCGCCTACGATACGTGGCCGATCCCCCCGACCCATGTTCTGCTGGTCGGTGACACCGGCGTGATTCCCCATTGGGTGGGCATCGGCGACGATAGCCCCGCGACCGACCTCAATTACACGATGCTGGAGGGCTCCGACTACTTCCCGGATGTGGATCTGGGCCGCTGGTCGGTCGCGGATGCCACCGATCTCGCGAACATCGTCAACAAGACCTTGAGCTACGAGCAGATCGGCTGGTCGGGAGACAACACGTGGGAGAAATACACCGTCTTCATGGCCTCGGAGGACAACTACTCCATCACGGAGGGCACCCACAACTTCGTCTACAGCACCTATCTGCAGCCTGACGGGTACAGTTGCGACAAGCTCTACAGCCACACCTACAGCGCCACGACCCAGCAGGTGCGAGATGCGCACAATGCGGGCCGTTCGCTTTCGATCTACTCCGGCCACGGGGATGTAACCTACTGGGCAGACGGGCCGGTATTCTATCAGAGTGACGTGAACAACCTGACCAACACGGTCTACCCGTTCGTGCAGAGCTATGCCTGTCTCACGGGCCAGTACACCTCTTCCGAGTGCTTCTCGGAGACCTGGATACGGGCAACCCGCGGCGCCGTGGGCATGATGGCGTCGTCGGTGACTTCCTATTGGACCGAAGACGACATCCTCGAGAAGCGCGTCATGGAAGGGTTCTGCGCAAACGTGAACGCCGGCCAGGAGAACCAGACCTGGACCGCAGGGATGATGAACTACGGGAAAGCCCGTTTCTACGCCCACTTCGGCGGCGTCCCCGACAC
>JALOPK010000017.1 GCA_025453925.1 Candidatus Eiseniibacteriota bacterium
GACACTCTGGGCTTGTGGGGAGTCTGCGTGTCTGCGTCCGTGGTGTGACACGCCATCTCCTCGCCCAGCGGGAGAGGATGAAGGTGAGGGGACACCACGCGCGGGGCTATCGGCTGTCGGCTATCGGCTATCGGCTATCGGGCTCTCTGCTCTCAGCCATCGGCCCCAGAGACCACGCTCGCCCCCTCAACCCCGCCTTCTCCCGCGGGGAGAAGGGGTATCCTCTCCGCCGAATCCTCTGTTCGCACTCGTGTTGCCCTGCGCATTCATGGCCGTTCGCGAATGGACGGCGCATTCCGGCAGAGGGCACAACCGTCTGCTGCCACCGCATCTCACCCCCACAGTGTCAAGTGTGTCACGGATCCCCATGCCCGCGCATGGACACCATGGATGAAGTGACCAGATGCCGCGCGGGACGCGTGCCCGCAACCGCGCACGCAACTCGGACCCACCCATTGTGACCAGCGCGGCGCCGATCGCACTCCCTCCCGGCGTGCCCGCTCGTTTCGACCGCCTCGACTCCGGCGGCAGTAACGGCGCGCACGTCCGGCCGTTGTTCATGCGTGGAGGGGTGACAACCCAAACCGCGTCAGGATCGCCTCCAGCCACGCGTGGGGTGGTGGGGGTGGGCCTGCGAATTCGGAAGGAGTGAACCGAATGTACTGTGGCGTCTCACCATGCTTTCGGCATACTGCCATGGCCTTGGCAGTGTGCGCCTCCGCACTCATCCTTGCCGGCACAGAGTCAGCGGCCGCGCTGGCGTTTGCCGGGGAACCTCCGACTACGGATGACGTGCCGCACATCAGGAATGGATCGACACCCGCCAAGGGCTCCCGCACCGTACACCTTCAAGAACTCTGGCGGGCAGGCGGCGACGATGATGAAATGGTCTTCGGAAGTGTCGCAGGCGCAACGCAGGATCGGGCCGGAAACGTCTACCTCCTCGATGCGCAACTCTCCCAGGTACAGGTCTACAGCTTCTCGGGGGAGCACCGGAAGACGCTGAGCCGCGAGGGTGAAGGCCCCGGGGAAATCCGTCGCCCCGATGGTCTGCTGTTCATGCCGGACAGCAGTCTGGGCGCCGTCCACTTCATGACTGGCTCGGTCGTGTGCTTCGACCGGGCGGGAGTGCCGGGCCGAACCATCACGTTCGGGGGCGAACGCACCAGAGGCGGAATGCACAGCCTCCGGAGTCTCACCAACCGCGGCGGCATTCTCGTTGGGTGCGCAGGACAGATGCAGGTCGATGACGGCGGAAGGGCGCGCCGCACCGAGTATCTCGCCAGTTTCACTCCGGAAGGCAAGGAGCTTGTGCGCTATATCGAGAAGACCACTGAGAACATCCTCGGTGCTCGACACCAGTTCAACGAGAAGGCCTCCTACTTCCCCAGCAGGGGCGGCTGGGCGGTCGGCCCCGACGGCACGGTGTACGTGGCGCCCGTGCGGGACAGGTACGAAATCCACGCATTCGACCCTGAGGGGAGACTTCTCCGTGTCATCGAACGGGAGTTCACGCCGAGAAAAAGGACCCGGGAGGAGAAGGATCGTGTCGTCGAGGGAGTCGTCATGATCATCAACGGCGAGCGGGTCAAGCCCGAGGCCACCGTCGAGGACTCCCCACCCTGCATCCTCGACCTCTGGGTGGACGACCACGGCATGCTGTACGTGGAGCACGCCAACTCGGCCGCAGGTCGGCCGGAGGGCATCATGTACACGCTGGATGTCTTTGATCCACAGGGCAGATACGTCGCGCAGGCAGCCATCGCGTGCGAGGGAGACCCCTCGGACGACGAGTTGTTCTACCTGGGCGGTGACACTATGGCACTCTCCCGCGGCCGCCGCTCGTCATGGCTCGGGATGTTCGGGGGATCGGGAAGCCATGATGAGGGCTCGCCCTCATCCGAGGTGGTCTGCTATCGAATGCCCCACGTGGCGTGGTGATCGCACGAGAGACGGCTGTCGGCATCTGATGGGGTGAGGGCGGTTCGGCGGCCCTGACGGAGTGTGGCCCTCCGACGGGGAACAAGGGTCGCGTCGTTGGAGGCACGCGCTTCCTCGCACCCGAGGTATCCGCGTTGCCATGACGGGGCTGCCGCCACGCCGTTCCGCGGCGTCGGACGGCGGGTAACGCCCAACGTGGTGTACGCTCCCGGGGACCATGGGTGAGCGATACGAGGCAGCCGCTTCCCCTGGGCGCAGCCCGGAGACTTGCGCAGCCGCCCCTCGGCTCCAGGTTGATGGGTGTTGCGCGCACATCACCTCGATTCCCGGCATGGACCACAGGAGGCCGAACGCTCGTGTTCGTGATCGCCAGTGCGTATGCGAACGACACACGCCCTCTGCACGCGAGACCGCCACATCCCCCGCGCGGCCCGCGCCGAGATCTCCGCGCCGGTCGCGGACCGCGGGCGAGACGGCGGCCCGAGGTCGCGGGTCCTCGTGGCGACATGGCGCCGGGCCACCGAGTGGGCGCTCTGCCGGTGGTCGGAGTCTCGGGCGGCAGCCCCGCAACGGTTTTGTGTAACCGCATGACCCCGTCACCCCACTATCCAAGTGTATGCGCCTGAGCACGGCCACGATGAGCAGAGACCGAACCCGGGCGGATGAAACTGCTTTCCATGATGTGGAGCGTCTCACAATGACTTCTGCCGCCCTTGCGTTGGACGGTCGGGCAGCCGGCGTCTCCTCGCACGCCACCGGGGAGCCCGTCGTCCTCACGCTTGATCCCGACCGGGCCGACATCGAGGCATGCCTTCGGGGCGAAGGATCTGCCTACGCCCGCATCGTGCGCCGCCACGAGGGGGACATCGCCCGCCAGCTCTGGCGTTTCACAAGGGACCGCGACGAGCTGGAGGACATGGTCCAAGACGTGTTCATCGAGGCATACCGCGGGCTCCGATCATTCCGATCCCGGGCGCCTTTCCTCCACTGGCTGCGGCGCATCGCGACCAGAACAGGCTATCGGTATTGGAGGCAGCGGGAGCGAGACAGGGCTGCCCGCGACAGGGCTGCCCCGGACAGCTTCCCGACCCCCGAGGATCAGGAGCCCTCGGAGGCGGCCGAGTACCTCTTTCGCGTGTTCCAGTGCCTGCCGGTGGATGACCGGCTGGTACTGACGCTGCTGTACTTCGAACGATGCTCCACGGAGGAAATCGCCGCCCGCATCGGGTGGAGCCGGGCCCTGGTCAAGGTTCGCGCCTTCCGGGCCCGGAAGAAGCTCCGTCGCCTCATGGAGCAGGCGGGATACCGGGAGGTCACACCATGAAGGATCACCTCACCTATGTCACGAGAATGGCGGAGAGGGCGCGTCTGGAACCGGTTCCTGACGTGCATGCCGCCACCGCGGTGATGGCCAGGCTCAGAAGCGAAGTTCGTCAGAACGATCTCGTGCTCGCGTGGATGGCTGCCGCCTCGGCCGCTCTGGCGGCCGGCGTTTCTGCCTACTCCCTGACCATCCTGCGCGCGCTCAGTGATCCGTTGGCTACTCTCTTCCAGATGTCAGCGACGCTCATTCCATAGAGGCAGATATGCTACCTGATGACACACGAGACCCCAAGGACCGGCCCCCGGGCAGATCCCGGTCGCGGATGATGCTGCTGGGATCAGCGATTCTCCTGTGCGGCATGATAATCGGTGCGGGCTTGATGGCGACGGTGCTCTGGGAGCGATTTCAGCACTCGGTGCGCGATCCCAAGAGAATGCCGGAACGCATTGTCGACGACATGCGCGACGGGCTCGGGTTGAGCAATGACCAGGCAGACCGGATCAGGGCGATCATCGCCCGCCATCGTGACGAGTTCGAGGCCATTCGGATGGAGATGGAACCCAGGATACAGGCCCACATGGATCAGGTCGGTGCGGAGATCCAACAGGTGCTTACCGTGCAGCAGCGCGAGGAATGGGAACGCCGTTTCGCGCGGGAACGCCACCGTTGGTCAAGGCCGCCGGCGGCATGGGACCGGCATCACGGGCCGCGGGACGGCCAGGGGCCTCCCCCTCCCGAGCCCTTCCCCGAGGGTGGCGGATAGCCCGTTTTGTCGGGGTTGAGAGTCCAATGGGCGGTAGCCACGTCGCGGTGCGGCGTGCATGTCCCTGTGCCGAGCACCGGGCTTACAGATCGCGGTACCGTATCTCAGTCGGATGATCGATGTACTCTCAAGCAACTGGCGTGCAATTACGGATTCCTTGATGGCGTCCGATCCCATGAAGGAGGAAGAGGGTGATTCGTCGTCGTGCAGTTTTCGCAGCTCTGGTCGCTTTGGTGGGTGCCCTGGGGTGCGGTGAGGAGCCGCTGGTGAGCCATTGGGCCGATCTCAGGCCGGTCATTGACGGCGACGGGGCCGAGTGGCCGATCTCGTACATGGCGTACGTCGATGAGACGCGCGGCGTCATCGGCGTCACCAATGATGATTCGACCGCCTACCTGCTCTTCCGTTTCCGTGACCAGAAGACGGCGCGGAAAGCCATGGTCGGAGGCGTGACGGCGTGGTGGTCTCCACGCGGGAGCAAAGACCGGGAGATAGGCATCCGATTCGCGCCGGTCGTCCTGCTGCGAGACATCCTGTCCGGCCAGCCGGCGGCAGGCGGGGAATGGGAAGGGCGGCCAGACTCCAGTCAGAGTCCGCACCAGCCGCCTCCGGACGGAGGACCCGGTGGGACCACGGGTTCGGAGTCCGAAAGGGGAGACGGGTGGGCGCCGCCAGGCCGCGGATTCGGCCGATCTGACTGGCCGACTCCCGCAGAAGGCGTGCTGCACCCCGATGTCAGACTCGTGACCGCGAAGGACCCGATAGGCACCGACGAGTGGAGCGACCAGCGTCTGCGCGCGCAGTCCGGCTACAGGAAGGGCACGTATACCTACGAGCTCGCCCTCCCCTTGGGCGCGGGTTCCGAGATCGGCACGATGGCCGGGGAAGATGGCAAGATCCGCTTTGCCGTGAGTCTGGGGGGCGTGCCGGAGGATGACAAGGATCTGCTGAATGCGCGCGGGCAAGGTCCCGGGAGGCGCCCGGATTCCGGCGAGGAAGGGTCAGATGAAGGCCGTGATGGCGGCGCCGGAGGGCCCGCAGGGATGAGTGGCGGGGGCGGAGGCAGGGGACCAGGTGGCCGGGGTCCGGGGGCGATGATGCTCAACCCCCTCGCGGAACTCAAGGAGACGGTCGACGTGTCGTTCGTCATCACGCTCGCCGAACGCGCGCAGTGAGCGCTGTCGGTCAACAAGGTTGTAGTTCAATGCCTCACGCGCAGAACCGTCTGTCTCCGTGTCGCAGGGCGACCTGCGCGTGGGGCATGAGTCGCCGGGCCGCGGATCGCTTCGGAGCGGCGTGGCACGATGGAGGTGAGGCAATGGTTCGACGTGCCACCACCAGGCACGGGACAGCGCGCTCAATGCGCTCGACGAGACCCCCGCGCCGCGCAGAGTCGATTCCAGGGAGGAGCGGGGCCTTCCGGCCGGTGCGGCACATTGTGGTTTTGGCGGCGTTTCTCTGCGCCGGGAGCCAATTCGCCCATGCGGATGCCGTGACGCCGCCCGACACGCTCAGGCTCTCCATGGAGGAGGCGCTCACCCTTGCCCTTGCCCGCAACGTCAGCACTCTCACCGCCAGGGAGGCCGTGATCGGCCAGGCGGCTGCCCGCAACGAGGCTCGGGCGGTTTTTCTGCCAACGCTGAGCGCGTCGGGATCCTACTCGGATACCTGGGGAGAGGAGGACGGAGGCCTTCCGGATGGTGGAGACGCGGCGCTGGGGGCGAGCATCACCGGATCATTGACCTTATGGAACGGAGGGGGCCGGATGGCGGATCTCGCCCGGCAGACTGCGGCCTTGCACCGGGCTGAGGCATCGCTCCGGCAGGCGCAGCAGAGTGCACTCCGTTCAACAATCGACGCATACCTGACCTTGGTTGAGTCCCTGCATTCCCTTGACATCGCCGAACAGTCGTTGAGCCTCGCCATGGCCACGAGCGAACAGACCACCGGGCTGCTCAACGCCGGGAGAGCCACCGTCAGCGACGTACTCCGGGCGGATGTGACCGTTGCGCAGCAGCGAACTGCCCTTGTCCGCTCCCGCAATGACGTGACCACGGCCCGGCGGGTGTTATCGGATCTTCTGGGCGGCCCATTCGTCGTCGTTGTTCCGGTGGAGCCGGAGTTCGAGCCTTCACTACTCTTGGCCACACCCCTCCCGGAAGGGGTCGAGGAATCAAGCCCCTCCGTGGCCATTGCCGAGGCGTCGGTGACGCAGGCCCGGGCAACCACCCGGGGGCAGAAGTCCCGTTTCCTGCCCCGGCTGAACGCTTCTGCGACCTCCTCATGGAGTGAGCACGGCGGAGAGTTCGGCGAGCCCGATCGTCGGGGATCGTTGGCAGTGAGCTGGTCGCTCTTCGAAGGCGGAGCCCGCTGCTTCGCGCTCCAGGGGGCGCAGGCCGCCGAGCGAAGCGCGCGGTGGGATCTGCAGGACACGCGGCGCCAAGTCAAAAGCGATCTTGAACAGGCCTGGATTGACATGCGGGCAGCCGAGGCGCAATGGGACGCCGCCATGCAGACTGTCGCGCTGGCCGAGGATTCCCACGCGCAGGAGACCGAGCTGTATACACTGGGCCGCTCGACGTCGCTTGAGGTTCTCTCAGCACTGGACACGCTCAATGAGTCCCGTCGGGAGGAAATCGCATCCCGCTATCAGATTCTGCGCGCCTATGCACAGCTCCGTGCGGTGCGGGGCACGCTGGAGGCCACTATGTTCAAGGGCAGCAGCCTGTGCCCGGAGATGAAGTGACATGAATAGCCGCCCGCTCCTCAGGAGACGATGGCTGATCGGGGCCCTCGTTGTCGTTGCCGCGGTCGCGGCAGTCATCGCGAGCCGTGCCGTTCGACGGGTCAACGGCGCCCCCGAGTTCGAGTTTGCGGAAATCACACGCGGCACCCTGGAGAACATCATCTCTGGGACCGGCCAGCTCCAGGCGGTGGGAACCGTCCAGGTGGGGACGCAGGTCTCCGGTACCCTCGAAAGCGTCAGAGTCGATTTCAACGATCAGGTGCGGAAGGGGCAGGTCCTTGCCGTTCTGGACACGCTCATGCTCTCCGCGGCCGTGACCGATGCCCGGGCCGGCGTCATGCGGACCCAGGCGGAGCTCGACCGCGCGACGAGGGAGTTCGAGCGCGACGAGGATCTGTTCGCCAAGCGTTTCGTCACCGAAGCGCAGTATCAGAACTCCAAGACCTCCATGGAAACCGCCACGGCCTCATTGCTTTCGGCACATGCAAGCTACGATCGCGCGGAGGCGAACCTGCGTCACGCGGTCATTACCTCACCCATCGACGGCAAGGTGATCCAGCGGGCAGTCGAACCGGGGCAAACCGTGGCGGCCAGCTTCTCAACGCCGACCCTTTTTCTGATCGCCGAAGACCTCTCCAGGATGGAGATCCTGGGGCTGGTGGATGAGAGCGACATCGGAACCATCAAGGTGGGCCTGCCGGTCCGTTTCACCGTCGAGGCCTATTGGGATCGCACATTCGAGGGCACGGTTCGCCAGATCAGGCTGCAGCCGCAGGTTCTGCAGAACGTGGTGACCTACACGGTGGTCATCGACGTGAACAATACGGAGGGGCTCCTGTACCCCGGGATGACCGCGACGATAGACTTCATCGCGGAGCGTGTCGAAGATGCGTTGCTGGTCGCCAGCAAAGCTCTTCAGTTTACCCCGTCCGACGACATGCTGCAGGGCTTTCGCGCGCGGATGGAAAAGATGAGAGAAGCGAGAGGGGACACGGCCGGCGGAGCGCGTGGGTTCAGGCATGGCGGAGCCTCGCCTGAGAGCGACCGGACCCGCCTCGCCGACGTGGCTCGGATGTGGTATCTCGATGAACGGGGCGACTTGTCGGTCATCATGGCACGGAAGGGAGCGACCGACGGTACGCAGACCGTGATCACACCCATGGGACTCCCCGGACTGCATCCGCAGGGTGGAGAAGGCCGGATGCGGCCCGAGGGGCGGATGACCCCACCCTTCATGGGAGCGGAGCTCAAGGAAGGACTGAAGGTGATCACGTCGGTGAAGACGGTCGAGAAGGAGAAGAAGAGCTCCAATCGCAATCCCGTCATGCCGCCGGGCGGATTCAGGCCGTAATCATGCCTCCCATCGTCTCCACACATGCCCTCCACAAGGTCTACCAGATGGGCGCCGTGGGGGTCCCCGCGTTGCGAGGAGTGGATCTGCACATCGAGGAAGGGGAGTTTGTGGCGATCATGGGCGCCTCGGGATCCGGCAAGTCGACTCTCATGAACATCTTGGGATGCCTCGATGTGCCTTCCACCGGTACCTATGTGCTGGCCGGACGACAGGTAGACGGGCTTTCCCGGGATCAGAGGGCCGATATCCGCAACCAGGTTATCGGTTTCGTGTTTCAGGGGTTCAATCTCCTCCCGCGTGCCTCCGCGCTGGAGAACGTGGAACTGCCCCTGGTGTATGACCGGGCGCGTCGCGTCGGCGATCCGCGGCGGGCGGCGGAGGCTGCGCTGACGCGGGTCGGGCTCGCGGATCGCATGACCCACGCACCCAACCGCCTTTCCGGCGGCGAGCAGCAACGGGTTGCCATCGCACGGGCGCTTGTGGGCAATCCACGGCTGGTGCTGGCGGACGAGCCTACCGGCAATCTGGACACCCGCACCTCCATGGAGATCATGCAGGTGTTCCAGGACCTGAATGACCAGGGGATCACGGTCTTGCTGGTTACTCACGAGCAGGACATCTCCCGGTGCGCCAAGCGGATAGTCGAGCTGCGCGACGGGAAGGTAATCCGGGATGCGGCCATCGGTGACCGCTACGTCGTCGGGAGCGACCCCCGGGCGGGCGGGACGGCAGGGCCTGGGGGTGCGTCATGATCGCGTGGATCCGGTATCCCGGCGTTGCCCTGCGGAGCCTGCTCAAGAACAAGTCGAGAAGCCTGTTGACCTCTCTGGGCATCATCATCGGAGTCGGGTCGGTGATCGTCATGGTCTCGGTCGGCCAGGGTTCCCAGGCAGACATTGCGGAGACGATCAACTCCATGGGCGTCAACATGCTCATGGTCATGCCTCCCCACAGCATGCGCGGAGGCGTGAACCGCGGGGCCGGCAGTCTGGCCACCTTCACCATGGATGATGCCGATTACCTGCGGGAGCGCTCGGAGTACTGCTCCGCGATCTCGGCGATGACTATGTCACCGGCGCAGGTGATCGGAGGCGAAGGCAACTGGTCTACCTCGGTTCTTGGCGTCGACGTGGACTATCCGAGGATCCGTGATTGGGGGGTGGATCAGGGAGAGTTCTTCACCGCGCGCGATGTCCGCACGAGGAGCAAGGTCGCCCTGATCGGAAAGACGATCGCCGATGAGCTATTCCCGGGTCAGAACCCCGTGGGCGTGCGCGTCAGAGTGAGAAACACACCCTTCACCATCATCGGCGTGCTGTCGGAGAAGGGTGAGGATGCCCGTGGCAGAGATCAGGACGACGTCATCCTCGCCCCGGTCACCACCGTGCTGGCCCGGCTGAAAGGGGGGAGGGAAATCGACATGATCCAGGCGAGTGCCCGCACCATCGAGGAATTGGATGAGGCCGAGGAAGAGGTCGCCGATCTCCTGAGGACGCTGCACAAGATCATGCCCGGCGAAGACGACGACTTTCATGTGCGGACCCAGACGGAGATCATCGAACGGGCGTCGGAGACCTCACGGATCATGACATCGATGCTGGGCGCCGTTGCCGCCGTGTCCCTGATCGTGGGAGGGATCGGCATCATGAACATCATGCTGGTATCCGTTACCGAGCGCACGCGGGAGATCGGCATTCGCATGGCGGTCGGCGCCCGGGAGCGTGACATCTTGCTGCAGTTCATGCTCGAGGCGGTGAGTCTGAGCCTGGCGGGCGGAGTCATCGGCGTCATGGTGGCGCTTCTGGTCGCCGCCGCCCTCGACGCGATCTGGGGGGTTACCACCGTGGTCAATCCGATGGTCGTGCTCATGGCCTTCGGGTTTGCCGGGATCGTCGGGGTGTTCTTCGGCATCTATCCTGCCCGGAAGGCGGCAAGCCTCAATCCGATCGACGCGCTGCGCCACGAGTAGGTTCCGTTGGCACGCCGGCCTCGCCGGGGTGATCCGGAGGTCGTCGGGAATGAGGCGGTTGGGGTAGAATCAGAGTCCAGGCTGCGGCGGGAACCGCCGCGGTGCATGGGCGACCGGTCAGGGACGGGAGATCCAGATGTCAGGAACGGAGCAATGACCACCAGTACGACAAGACCAGAGATCTGGGCCGCCGCCATCCTCCTGACGCTCCTCCTGCACGCGGCCGTCATTGTGGTCATGCAGTTCACCCGCCCCCTCACCCCATCCGCCACAGCGTCGGCAGCGCCGGCACCCGTCGAGTTCGTGTTCGCGCCGCCGGCCGCGGAGGCATCGACGAGTGAAGACCCCACATTCTTCAGCGAGCTCCCGGCGGACCGGGCCGACGAACGCCCCGAGCGGCCTGACTTTCTCAGTAGTGTTGACAGCCGGGCACGGGATCGAGTTCCGGGAGGGGAGGAGAACTTGCCACGGCTGGAGGGCGTATCGGAAGCCCCCCACATCCGTTTCGATCCCGCGGCGGACGTACCCCAGGAGGCTCCTCGGATTGAGGAGGAGGCGGATGCGCAGGAACGCCCGATCGAAGAGGCCCCGCCAGATCCCGCAACGGCGGATGCCCAGGCCTTTGAGGATGCCGGGGCGCCCATGGCGAGCCTGCCGCTCCAGAGTGAACGGAGCCCCCTCGATGCCCGGCCGGATGGAGGCCCGGCCCGTCCCGAATCACCGCCGCGAACCCCGGAACTCCGTGAGCTCGCCCGGCCGACGACCCCTCCTCGACCGCAGGGGGCATCGGACTTCTTTCAGGCGGAGATGCAGCGGCCCGGGGGGAATGCCGCGCTCACCGGCAGCGTCAGCCTGAACACCGTCGAATGGGAATACGCCCCGTGGCTGCAGGAGTTCTCGCGACGGCTGCAGCGGAGCTGGTTGGCCCCCGTGGCCTACTACATGGGCATCATCCAGGGGTCGACCGAGATGGAGCTTGAAGTGGCGAAAGACGGCTCACTTCAGCGATTGGTGGTGAGGGATGCGGAGGGCCACGACTCGCTTCGTCAGACCAGCGTCGCGGTGCTGGAGGCTCTGGCGCCGTATCGCCCGCTTCCTCAAGACTTCCCTGAGAAGAGCCTGGTGCTCCGCATCACGCTGGTGTACCCGCCGCTGAGAGGACGAGGGTGATGAGAAGTCCTCAGTGGTCAGTGGTCAGTTCCCCGGGAGTCTCTCCATCCAGCCATTCGTTCTCTCATCCACGCGGCTTGACGGCTAGAGGGCTGGCGTTCGACGTTCGATGTTCAGAGTTGGACGTTCAATGTTCGACGTTCCATCCCCGTCCAATCGTCCATTCGTCCAATCGTTCCCCTCTCCCAGGAGTTGTCAATGACCGATTTCTTGTCGAAGGCCGGGCCGCTGATCTACCCGCTGGCCGCGTGCTCCCTGCTGGCCTGTACCATCACCCTTGAGCGCCTCTGGGCATTGCGGCGGCGGCGGGTACTCCCCCGGGAGATCGTAGAGGTCGTGGAAGCTGTCCGCCCCGACAGGGATCTCATTCTCGCCATCGAGGTCTGCCGGCGCAACCCGGGGGTGTTCTCGAACATCATGCGGCAGGGTCTCGAACTCACGGGTGAGCCCTGGGAGGTCATCCGTGACGCGGTGTCGGACGTTGGCCGGAGGGAAACCACGGTGCTTCAGCGGCACCTGGTGTGGCTGCAAACCGTGGCACAGGCAGCGCCGTTGCTGGGTCTGCTGGGAACCGTCACGGGCATGATCAAGCTCTTCGGCGCCATTTCGGTTGCCGGGCTGGGTGATCCGCAGGCCCTGTCCGAGGGCATCAGCGAGGCGATCCTCACCACGGCGGCAGGCCTGGTCATCGGCATTCCCACTTTGGTCGCCTACAATCTCCTCAGCGCCAAGGCCGAATCGCTGGTGACCGAGATCGAGACCCACGCCAGCATGCTGCTGCAGCGCTTGCGTCATGGCCATCCGGTGAGGGTCACCCAGTGAGTGCAATGGTCTTCACGGCGCCCCGGCGTCAGAACCATGTGGTGGTGAACATCACCCCACTCGTGGATGTCCTCTTCCTTCTCATCATCTTCTTCACGGTGGCGGGCACGTTCAAGCGAACCGGGCAACTGGAGCTGCGTCTTCCCGACTCGACGACGTCGGTCCCCGCAGCCGCGGCGAAGGAGGGGAAAGAGGTGGAACTGGTGTTGACCGAGGCGGGGGCACTCCTGCTGGACGGCTCCCGCATCGAGCCGGGCGAACTGGGTGGCCGCCTGCGCACGCTGCGTGGGGAGAACCCCGACGGTCGGGTCACCATCAAGGCCGAGACGGGTGTACGCCACGGGCAGGTCGTCGAGCTGTTGGATACCGTTCGCACCGCGGGCTTCCCTGGCGTGGCCCTGGCCACTCTCCGGGTAATGCCGGAAGGCTCACTGGCACGCATGGGCGCAGGTTCCTGATCGCTCGGGGATGCACACTCCCGCTGGATCCGTCGACATCGTCGCGGCGCCCTGCAGGAGAAGGCGTTGAATGGATCGGGCATTCCACAGGTACTTGCTACCGGACGCCCATGAAGTGACCGAGGGCAGAGACGGTCGACACCCTTACATGAGAGGAGACTCTGATGCTTGAAGAGAAGACCCGGATCGAGGAGTTCCAACTGAATGGCGACATGCTCGTGGCGAAAGTCAAGGAAGTGGTGCACGGAGGGAAGATCCGTCGCATCGTCATCAAGACCGACGAAGGCAAAACGCTGGTCGACATCCCGCTGACCATGGGCGTGCTCGGTGCCCTCCTGCTCCCGCAGTTGGCAGCTCTGGGGGCCATCGCGGCGATGGTCGGCCGCTGCACGCTGATCGTGGAGCGCGCGGACGAGTAGACGGATCGCCGGCCTACGAGGAACGGCTCCGTCTCTGTGCCGGGCAGCCGGACCGGGGACGGGAAAGACTTCGCGTGTGCGATTGACAGAGCAAAGCCTCGCGTCCAAAGGTCATGGGTGCCTGCCTGCGGTCGGGCAGGAGAACGGCGGAGGAGTTGGCGGCCGCCCGCTGCCGTGGAGCCGGAATCAGTCGTCTGTCAATGCCGCCGCGGCAGCGGGGACCACTAGGTGCGCCCGCACTTAGTGCCGCGTCAGAGGGGGTTGAGCGCGAGGAGGATCTCCTGCCCGAACTCCCGGACCCGCCAGCGGCGCATTCCCTCGATCGCGGCCAGGGTCTCGCTGTCAGGCGGATGGGCATCCGCGATGGCCGTGAGTACATTACCGGGGAGCACCACCCCCACCGGGATCCCCAGCTCCTGTGCTCTACCGGATCTCCAGGTTTTCAGGCTCTCCACCCTCCGGAGCGTCGCGGGCGACGGTCTCGTACCTCTCCTTGGCGGTTGAGTATCGGGGACGGAATCATCCGAACCGCCGGTTTCGATGGCCTCGAGCAACGCGGGACCGTGGCGCTGGACTATCCGGCTCGACACGCCGCACCGAACGAGCACGTCTGGCGATCTCGGCATACGGCGCGCGAGGGTTATCAGGACGGGATTGTGAATGACCCGAAATGGGGGTAGGTCCATCTCCCCGGCTATCTGCTCCCGAAGGGTGTAGAGAGCCCGCAGCACGGCGCGCTGCCGTCCCCACAAGTCATGGCTTCCCTTGATTCTCCGGCAGTCCTCCGGGTCAAAGGCTTTTTCCTGGTAGTCCGTCGCGGCCAGCAACTCGAACTCCTCCGCCGCCCACGCGAGTCGGCCCTTCTCCCTGAGCCGGCGCTCAAGCTCGTCACGCAACGCCAACAGATGGTGAGTATCCGTTGCGGCATACTCGATCTGCTCAACGCTGAGCGGACGGCGTGACCAGTCATCCTTCTGCCGGTGCTTGGAATGAGAGACACCGAGCAATTCCTCCAGAATCACGTCCAATCCAATCCGCTCATGACCGAGCAGTTGCGCAGCCATGTGGGTGTCGAAGATTCGGGCGAACTGCATCCCGTGGTCGCGCCTGAGCCACGTGATGTCCTGGCCTGCCGCATGGAAGACCTTCTCGACGCCGGAATCCGCCATCATGCCGCGGAGCGTCGTGAGATCAGTGACCGCAAGAGGATCGAGTACGAAGGTGGAGCGGTCAGTGGAGATCTGGATGAGGCAGACCTTCTGACGGTAGTGGTAGAGGCTGTCGCCTTCGGTGTCGAGGGCCATGCGCGGCGCTCCCGCAAGCTCCGCGGTCATCTCCCGGAAGCCCTCAGGCGAATCGATCCAGGTGTAGGAAAGCGCGTCCATCATCGAGCGGGCGGGATACGCCCGCTACTCCTCACCGAAGGCTCTCCAGAGGTCGTGAAGCTGAGCCCGACTCACGGGAATGGGGTCTTTCATCGGCGGCTTGAGCACGATCTCCCAGCCATCGCCCGATTCCCGTATCCGGATCTCGTGGACCCGCCGCAGATTCACCATATAACTGCGGTGAACCCTGAGAAAGCCGTGCTTCTCGAAGAACGGGGCGACCTCTCCGAGCGGCCGGATGTCGATGATAGGAACCGTCTTGCGGGTTCTGACGTGTGTTTCTCCTCCCGCGCCCTCCAGCAGGAAGATCTTGTCTGGATCCACCGCCAACCGTCGGTCACGGCGGAGATGGACGAGCACGCGGCCGGATTCGGTATCCATGCATGCCTCCACGCATCGAAACATCGATTAGAGAAACGGTCTGGCGAACAAGATGCGGTTTGGGGGGATGAATGGCAATGCCGCATGAATGCGGCCGGGCTGCCGCGGAGTCGGAGTCAACAGTGACGCAGCCAGGCCGGCGCCCGCGGGCCGGCTGCGTGGCTGCTATTCGGGAGGCAGCTCTGACTCTGCGCGCTCCCGCCCCACCGTGTCGGGATAGAGACAGGGGTCGCGCCGCGCCGCTTCGATGATCGTGAGCCGGTCATTCGCGGCGTCTCTCCGCGCCGCAACGACCCGGTAGGCGAAGGCGCCTTGGCTCGTCCCGCCCCGTAACTCAATGACCTCGAAGCCGGTGAATGACGGGATGGCGGCCAGACCCTGGCACGCGGCGTCTTGGGGCTGCACGAAGACCTTGAGCCGATGGGCATCATCTACTGTGACGGTCTCGAGGAACGATGGATCCAGCTCGACGCGCGCCTTGCCGTGCACGAGGGTGCCCTCGCCGAAATCCTCGACCCAGTTACCGGCCGTCGCCTGGACCCCGAGGGCGGTCGGCCCCCGCGAAGTCCTCACGATTGATCGCATGGCGCCGCTTCCGGCGAACCCGCCGGAGTAGTACACCCCGAACCCGTCGGGCGAGGCGCTCTCACCATACACGCCATACGTGATTCCCGTTGTCGCCGAAACAACGCCGTGCACCCCGCGGCCTGACGTGGATGCGCTCTCGAACTTCCCGCCGTAGGTGGCGCCGGTCGTCGCCGAGGCCAGGGCATACACCCCTCGTCCCGAAATCGAGGAATTCCCGAACTTCCCGCCGTAGGTCGTGCCTTCTGTCGCACTCGCTTCTCCGTAGACGCCCCGGCCACCCGTGGCTGCCGTCCAGCCCCCGACGCCATAAGGAGTACCCGTCGTGGCCGGAGCCCGGCCGTAGACTCCCCGGCCGGAGGGGGATGAGGTTTCGCCCCAGATGCCGTATGCATAGCCACTGGTGGCCGTGGCAAAACCGTATACCCCATAACCCGAACTGGAGTAGGTCATCCCAAAGACGCCGCGGGCACTGCCGGTTGAGGATGTTCCTACGCCTCGGACCCCGCTTCCATCCGGTGATGGGCTGATGCCATGGACGCCGGCGGCAGCCCCCACGCTCGAGGAGGCGAGCCCATAGACCCCGCTTCCACCCGTGGACGCGACCTCGCCTCGCACGCCAACCGGTTCGCCCGTGGTGGCCAGCGCTCTGCCGAGCACGGAGTATCCATTCGGCGAGACCGAGGTGCCATAGAGGCCGCATGGGGAGCCGGAGCTAGCCGAGTTCTGCCCGTATACGCCGTAGCCAAGGGACGAGAAGCTCTCCCCGTGAACGCCGCAGGTGACTCCCGAAGTGGCGCTGGCGAGTCCGTGGACCGCGGTGCCCGAGGTGGAGACGCACTGCCCCGACACCGCAACGCCATTTCCGCTCGGGGCGAGGTTGATGGCCCGCATGCCATACCCATCGGGTGAATCGCTCTGGCCGATCACGCCGCTTGCCACACTTGTCGTCGCCGATGCCCATCCGTGCACACCGATCCCCTCGATGGCGCTGGATCTCCCCATCACGCCGACGCCGTACAGCGCCTCCTCCGAGGCCTCGCCGTACACCCCCTCGCCATACTGCCACGTGGTTGCACCGCGCACTCCCCGATACCCAACGCCGCGCACTCCCGCGCCGCTTGACGACATACTCCTGCCGTAGACGCCCGTCGCCTCGCCGGTGGTTGCCGACGCGTACCCGTGGACGCCATTGCCCGAGGATGCACAGCTTGTGCCGAACACTCCCGACGGCTGGCCGGAGGTGGCGGTCGCCGTCCCCTTCACGCCACATCCTCCGGTCGAGTACGCGACGCCTTCCACGGCCGGAGATGCGCCGCCCGCCGCCGTGTTCGTCGCCCTGAACACGGCCTCGCCGCCGACACTGGTCTCCCCGGACACCTCGGTACCGGGAACAAGGCCGCTCGCCATGTATGCATATGCCGTGGAGCTGATCCGTTGGCGGGGGACCTGGGGGTCGCCGGCGATGGTGACGTCGAGCCAGCGGTCGCCATCGAAGTCGTCAACGATGGAGGGCTGTGGCGCCTCTCCCAGAAGGGCCGAGAAGACGCCGCCGGTCACGACGACGTCGCGGATGCCGCTGTCCCACAGCATGGTTCCGCCGATCGCGGCATCGAAGAACCTGAACTGCATGGGGTAGGTGCCGTCAGCCGGCGGGCTGCCGGACGCATCAGCCACTCTGCCCTGGTAACTGATGACCCGGGGGATCTCGGCGCCGGAGGCCGAGCACAGCGTCGCGGTCAGCGCCGCGGCAGCGAAGACTACGTTTCTCATCATGGACCTCCTCATGACATGATACGGGGCACAACAGACGCAAGGCTGAGTATGCGCGGTGCCTCTCACAATCCGCTCACACTCATCGGTCCTCCGCCTTGGCCCGGAACCGGCTCGACGTGGAGGTGCCCCTGCAGATCCCCGGGCCGGAAGGTTGCAGGAATGGCACCCTTCGAGCATGTTGACCGGCATTCCACTACAGAACGAGTTCCCCGCGTGGTTCTCCCGGGCACACCTCTCCCGGATCAGCCGCCGCGGGTCGGGAGGACACGATGTCTGACATTCTCAAGCACCTGCTGGCCCTCGGCCTGACGCAGTATGAAGGGCAGGCATATGAGGCCCTACTGCACCAGAGTCCATTGAATGCGAGCGATATCTCCAAGATCACCGGCATCCCCCCGGGGAAGGTATACAGCGTCCTCGAGAATCTGGTTCGGGAAGGCTTCTGCCTGATGATTCCGGGGAAGCGGAAGCGGTTTTCCGCGGTCTGCCCCAAGGCGGCGGTGGGCGGTATCGTGGACTCGCGCAGGCGGGCCGAGCTGGAGTGGGAGCAACGGGTGACCCTGGCCGCCGAGGAGCTTGACCGCCAGTACGAGGCGCGGCTGGAGAATGACTCGACTGCGGACTACGTCAGCGTGTACACGACTCCCGAGAGCATGAAGATGAAGTTCTGGGAGCTCTGTCTCGGCAGCGCGCGACTGATCCGCGCGTTCAACAGGCCCCCCTACATGCTCGCCACCTTCTCCGCCACGGCACAGCGGGACAAGAGGAACCTGGAAGCTTTGACCCAGAAGGGGATCGAGGTGCGCACAGTATGCGAGGCCGATGGCGTCAACCCCCAGGAGCTCGAGGCCTTCGCCGACGCCTGTGCGCGGAGCGGGCAGATCGTCAGGCTCTCGGGCAAATTGCCCCTCAAGCTTCACATCTTCGATCAGGATGCGGTACTCCTCACGCTGACGGATCACCCCTTCTGCCGCCGGATGTGCTACTCCCTGCTGATCAAGCACGCGGCGCATGCCGCTGCCATGATCGAGCTCTTCGAATCCTATTGGGAACGAGCACTGCCCCTTGCAGACCACGTCGCGGCGGGGCGCGCGTTCCGAGAGGAACGCCGCACCGCCTGAGGGCTCGGCACCCCGCGGCCCTTTGAGGACTTCGGGAATCGAAGCTCGGCTGGGGCCGCAGATGACTCTGCCCCGGCGTGGGGGACGGCCTCGTGCCGACATGAGCATGGTGGCTGACACCATGTGGGGCGCAACGTGTCGTGCCATAGACCATGTGGAATCGTCTCTGCCGGGGGATGAACGACCGTGAAGCGGTGCTCTTCCAGCGGCCGAGGGATGCACATGGGCACACTCATGCTTGAGGTTCCTGAAGACATCCTGGTGGGCGAGACTCCCGCAGGGCTTCGAATTGCAGGCGGTGCTGGACAACCTGAGCGCGCACAAGGGCCCGAGTGTGAAGACGTGGCTGAAGAAACACCCACGCGTCCACTTCCATTTCACTCCTACAGGTAGTTCGTGGCTCAATCTCATCGAACGCTGGTTCGGCGAGATCGCCCGCACGCGGATTCGCTGCGGCGTGTTTCAAAGCGTCGCGCAACTCATTTCCGCCATCAACGACTACTTCGCGGAGAACAATTCAGCTCCGAGACCCTTCATATGGACCAGGGATGCCGACACGATCCTCGCCAGGATCGACCGCTGTGAAGCGTCTGTTCAGACACTACACTAGCCGGAGGGGCGGCGGTAGCTGAGAACCCTTGGCGAGACCAGGTCGTGCTGATTGAGGTGGCAGGGCGGATGCCGGTGGAGGGAGATGCGAGGATGGTGGTGACGGTGCCGCACCAGAATGCAATGACGGTTTCAGTGTTCGACCTGTTGAGACGACGGGTGCGGGTCGTGGTGGAGGGCGTACGTCCGGCCGGCGTGCATCCCGTGGTGTGGGATTGCCACGATGGTGGGGGCGCCAGGGTGCCCGCTGGTGTCTGCGTGTGCATGGCGAGGTGCGGGAGACAGACGGCATCGACGCGCATGGTGGTGATGCGGTAGGGTAGGGGAGGTTGCGCCCCACTGCCTTGCCTTGGGGTCTTCGGGTAGTCCCTTCTGCAGACGATTCTTGCCCGGTGGGTTGAGAATCGATTGACGCATGCCAGGGCGCGGGTTACGTTGCATTCATTGTCTCCTCCGTGGATCTGGCCTGTCAAGGCAGGTTGCTGGCGTTCACAGAAGCGCCGCGCAGTGCCCGGGAGACGGAATCCTGTGCTCGCCATGCTGGCAGCACGGCCGCACGCTGCCACCTGTGGCGCGCACGGGGTAACACTCATTCGAGTGACCAGTGCGGCAGACAGAAGGTGAGGTGCCCATGAGAGCCATGCTCATCGCGATCCTGATGCTGGCGGCCGTGTCGGCTCAGGCCGCGCCGGTCTTGGTATGGGATCGAGATAGCGGTGAGACCTTGAATGATCCCCTTGGCGCCGGCATGGTGGGAACTGAGTTCGCCGTGGCCCGCGCACTTCAGGCCCTGGGTCATCAGGTCACCACTCTCAGCAGTCTCCCGGTCGACCTCAGCGGCTATGACGCGATCTTCGTGCTGACCTCGTGGGGTTGTTGAGGGGCGAGCAACTACCTTGTGCAGTCTGCACAAGTCTCGCTGATCAACTACCTGCAGAGCGGCGGCAGTATCTACTTCGAAGGCACTGAGTTCGGCTACTACCATGCCCCCGGAGGAAGCTACAACTACGGGTTGTGGGAGTACCTCGGGACGCAGTTCGGCGGTGACGGAAACCAGGTGAACAACGTCAGCCAGGTCATCGGCCAAGACCAGTGGTACGGCGCGGCCATGCACTTTGGCTACCCCTACGGCCAGGAACCGGACTACTACGTTGACATCTTCACGCCCTCCGGCGCCGGAAGTCTCCAGCAGTTCTCCGACCAACTCGACCGGGGGCGCGTGGTCTCCCACGTCGGGGCCACCCGCGGCTATCGGACCATCGTGAGCGGCGTCTGCTTCTGCGCGTTCTCGGAGAACGCGCCGATGTCCACGCAGCAGCGGCTCATGAACCGGATCGTGAACTTCCTGCTCGGCGATGATGCCGTCCCACCGGCCAGCAGCGGCTCATGAACCGGATCGTGAACTTCCTGCTCGGCGATGATGCCGTCCCACCGGCGGCGCCAGGCGGTCCGACGGTAGAAGTGTCCGGCACCACGCTCCAACTCACGTGGGACCCCGTGACCCAGGACGCGGGGGGGAATCCCGAGTCTGTCGATTCGTATCTTGTCGAACGGGCCACGGTCATGAGCGGACCGTGGACTCCGCTCGGGATGACCCTTGCCCCATCCTTCAGCGATTCGCCGTGGTGTTTGGGAGATCCGGCGGTGAACTGCATGTATCGCA
>JALOPK010000203.1 GCA_025453925.1 Candidatus Eiseniibacteriota bacterium
GTTGACGCCAACGGCCTGATCTGCGATGCCAAGAACCTCAACCCGGCTCCAGCGAGCACGGGCGTGGCCTGCACCGAGGTCGCTCTGAACCCGGCCGAAGTGGCCGCCGCTCTGGACGACCCGACGATCTTCCCCACGCCGATTCCGGGAACCGAGGGCCCTTCCTGGATCGCCATCGGCACCGAGGGCGGCTTCCTGCCTGCCCCTGTCGTGGTCCCGGCCCACCCCACCACCTGGGTCAACGACCCGACGGTGTTCAACGCCGGAAACGTCGACCAGCATTCTCTGCTGACCGCCCCGGCCGAGCGGCACGATGTGATCGTCGACTTCTCACAGTTTGCCGGCCAGACCCTGATCCTCTACAACGACGCTCCAGCGGCCTTCCCGGCACGCGACCCGCGCTACGACTACTACACCGGCAACGGGGACTACCGCGATACCGGCGGCGCCCCTTCGACGCTTCCCGGCTACGGGCCCAACACCCGCACCATCATGCAGATCAAAGTGGCAGGGGCTCCCGCTTCTCCATTTGACATCGGCAAGCTGCAAGCGGCATTCGCCCACAATGCTGCCGAGTCCGGCGTGTTCGAGAGCGGGCAGCACCCGATCATCGTCGGGCAGGGCGAGTACAACTCGGCCTACGGCACCACGTTCCAGACCAACGGCCCCCGGAACGGGACCGTGCAAATCTTCGATACCTCGTTGACCTTCGAGACCCTGTTATCCATCAAGAGTCCGGCTGATGACGCGCTCACCATCAACCTCAAGCCGAAGATGATCCAGGACGAGATGGGGGAGGCGTTCGAGCTGGAATACGGGCGCATGAGCGGCTTCCTCGGCGTCGAGACGCCCAACGCCCAGGCGGGCCTGCAGAACATGATCCTGCACCCGTACACCTACCCGCCGGATGAGATCCTGGACGGCATCGAACTGCCGCCCGGCGTGGAAGTGAGTCCCATCGCTGCAGCGGACGACGGCACGCAGATCTGGAAAATCACCCACAACGGGGTGGACACGCATCCCATCCACTGGCACCTCTATGACGTGCAACTGCTGAACCGGGTGGGCTGGGACGGCATCATCCGCAAGCCCCATCCGACCGAACTGGGCTGGAAGGACACCGTCCGCGTCAGCCCGCTTGAGGACACCATCGTCGCCCTGCGGCCCATCATCCCTCAGCTGCCGCCTGAATGGGGCGGGCTGCCCAACAGCATCCGGCTGCTCGACCCGTCGATGCCCGAAGGCGAATACCTGATGGGCGCCAACACGACGCAGCGTGAGGCACTGGGCCTGCCGCTCCTCGCCTTCAACCCCGACGGCGAGCCGGTGGACATCGTCAACCACTACGTCAACTACGGCTGGGAGTACGTGTACCACTGCCACATCCTCAGTCACGAGGAGATGGACATGATGCACTCCCAGGCGGTCGGGGTGGCGCCACCAGCACCGACCTTCGTGAGTGCGGTCCGATCCGGAAGCGGGCGGACCCGGCAATACCTGGTGACCTGGATCGACAACTCGAAAAATGAGACCGCGTTCGTCGTCGAACGGCGCGTGGCCGGCTCGACCGGCGGGTGGACGATCATCGCGACCGTGCAGTCCTCGCAGCTTGGCGTGGTGCCCTACATCGACACCGGCGTCGGGCCGGGAACCGGGACGAGGACTTACATCGATCGCATCGGCAACACGAACACGCTCTACGAGTACCGGGTGTATGCCATCAACGTGGTGGGCGACGTCTGGGATTACTCGGATCCAGCCTTCAACAACATCCCGCCCGGCGGCGGCTGGCCGACCTTGACGCTCGCCTCGGGCGGAGGGGGCGGGGCTGTAACCCCACCGGTCGTGATAGCCCCTCCCAGCAACCTGGCGGGCAGCGCCGTGGTCAAGACCCAGAATTCAGCGACCGTCTCCCTCTCCTGGACGGACAACGCCAACAACGAAACGGGCTTCCTGGTCCAGCGCGCCTATGACGCCGGCTTCACCAGCGGCGTGGTGAACACGACCCTCGGAGCCAATGCCACGGCACTCTCCCAGACAGTGGCGCGCCGCACGACCTTCTACTACAGGGTCCATGCCTTCAACGACACCACCCAGTCGGGCTGGTCGAACACCGTCATAGTGACCACGCCGTAATCTCTGACTTCAACCAACGACCACGGGGGAGGAGGGGCTGCCCCCCTCCCCCGATCTCCCCGATTCAAAACCCCGTGCGGAACCCCATATCCCGTCTCCCGGGGTATTCCAGGCAAAGAAGTGAGGTTTCGTGCAGTTTCGGCTGTCGGTCACGAAGTCGCGGCATCCCTGGGAGCATGAGCCGCAGCGCCGGCATGAGCGCCCAGCTGGGCGTCGGTGTAGTGCTTCATGGAGATGGCTTTGGCGGGGCATTCGGCGACGCATATTCCGCAGCCCTGGCAGCCCCGTGGATCGATGACCGAAATGCCGTGTTCGTCCATGCGGGGCACATGATAGGGGCAGACGTGGACACAGGTGAGGCAGGCGCTGCAGCGGTCCCGGATGACAGCCGCCACGGTGCCGCTCACCCGGATTTCGCTCTGCACCAGCAGCCCCGCCGCACGGCCGGCGGCTCCCCGGGCCTGAGCCAGGCTTTCCTCGATGAACCGCGGGCTGTGAGCCAGACCGCACAGAAAGACTCCCTGGGTATGGGCATCGAGGGGGCTCAGCTTGGGATGGGACTCCATGAAGAAGCCCTCCTGCCCCGTCGACAGCTTGAGCATGGAAGCTACCGGTTCAGCGCCGGGATGAGGACGAATGCCGCTGCTCAGGACCAGAGCGTCCGGGCTGATGCGAAGATCCATGCGGCTCGACGGGTCGAAAATGGAGACCTGAATCCTGCCGTTTTCGATCTGGACGTCCGGGGGAGCGTCCGGTTCGAAACGGACAAACACGGCGCCCAGGTCCCGAGCCTCACGATAATACTCTTCCTTAAACCCGAAGGTCCGGATGTCCCGATACAGGACATATACCGTGGCGTCCGGCTTCTTTTCAAGGAGCCGCAGGGCATTTTTGACCGCAGCCGAGCAGCACACCCGACTGCACATGGGGAATTCGTCCGAACGCGAGCCGACGCACTGAATCATGACGGTGACATCGGGAAGCGAAAGTGAGCCGCCAAAGAAGCGCTCTTCGAATTCCAGCTGGGTCATGATCCCCGGATGATTCCCGTAAAGGTACTCCGTCGGCTCGTAGGGACGCCCACCCGTCGCGACGATGACGGCGCCGGCATCGACGGGAACAATGCGGCCGTTCTGAGCGATCCGCCCCTTGAAATCGCCCACCCCGCCTTCCAGTTGCCGGACCTCGGAGCCCAGAAAACATGTGATGTTTCGGTGGCTCCTGACGCGGAGCACCGTCTGCTCCACCAGTTTGCGGGGAGAGCCGCTCCCCGGGTTGTGGACGATCCGCCGTGCCACCCCCCCGAGCTGCAACTCCTTCTCGACCAGGGTCACGGGGATGTCCCGATCGGCCAGGGCGAGCGCGGCCGTCATGCCCGCAAGCCCCCCGCCGATGACGAGGGCCTTCTGAACCACCTGGACGGCCACGTCCTCCACGGGCTCGAGAAGCGCCGCGCGTGCGACGGCGGCTTCCACCAGGGCTTTGGCCTTCCGGGTCGCAGCCTCCGGTTCCCCGCCGTGCACCCATGAGCACTGGTCGCGGATGTTGGCCATTTCGAACAGGTAGGGATTGAGGCCTTTCTGCCTGAGGGTTTCACGAAAGAGGGGCTCGTGGGTGCGCGGGGAGCAGGCCGCCACCACCACCCGGTTGAGACCGTGGGCTTCGATGAGCTCCTTCATGCGCTCCTGAGTCTGGGTCGAGCACGAGAACTGAAAATCCTCCGCAACCACCACATGGGGCAATGCGGCCGCATGATCACGCACGGCAGCCACATCGACGACACCGGCAATGTTCCGTCCGCAGTGGCAGACGAAGACCCCCACCCGAGGCGTTTCCTCCACTTTGAAACCATCGGCTGCCAGGGCCTCCAACAGTTCCCTCGAGGTCTCAGACGCCAGATCCGTCTCCTCTGCGGCGCCGTCAGGCAGAGCCCCACCCGCCTGCACAGGCTCTGCGCCCCAGCCCACAGCATCACCGGCCGTCATTCGAAGGCAGGCTGCGGCACTGGCCGCGGCAGCACTCGCCCCCGTCACCGACTCGGGAATGTCCTTGGGACCGTCCAAGACCCCGGCCACAAAGACTCCCTCCCGGGAAGTCAGGGTCGGCTGCTCGAGATCCGGCTCGATGAACCCGTACCGGTTCAGCTCGAGCCCGAGTTTCGACAACAGCGGCGCCATGGCATCCGACGGCTTCATCCCGGCGGAAAGCACCACCAGGTCAAATTCCTCTTCCCGGTGCCCCATGGTGTGATGATCGTAACAGGCAATCACCAGGTTGCGGTTTTCGGGGTTTTCCACAATCTGCGACAGCATGCTCCGAACGAAGCGGACGTGCTGAATGTCGCGGGCGCGGTTCACATATCGGTCAAAATCCTTCCCCTGGGCGCGAATGTCCATGTAGTAGATGGTGGCTTCACTCCGGGCATCGTGCTCGCGCACCAGCATGGCCTGTTTCACAGCCGCCATGCAGCAGACCGAGGAACAGAAGTTGCGGTTCCTTGCGCTGTCCCGCGAAGCGACACACTGAATCCACGCGATGCGACGCGGAATCTCCCCGTCCGAAGGCCGGCGGGGATGTCCGGCAAAAGGCCCGGCAGCCGACAGCATGCGCTCAAAATCCAGGCTGGTCACCACGTTGGGGTATCGGCCGAGGCCGTACTCTCCCGCCTGGGGCACCAGCGCCAGCTCGTACCCACCGGCCAGGATCACGGCGCCCACCGCGAGGTCCAGCTCTTCTCCCGGATCCTCGAACCGGATGGCGCCGGTGGGGCAGATCTTTTCGCAGAGCCTGCACCGCCCCTTCTGGAAGTAGATGCACGAAGCCGTGTCGATGACCGGCACCATGGGGATGGCCTGGGAATGGACCAGGTAGACCGCCTTTCGCTTGTCCAGGGCGGCGTTGTATGGATTGGGAACGCTCTTGGGGCATCGGTCCGCGCATTGCCGGCAGCCGATGCAGAGCTTCTCGTCCACATGCCTCGGGTGGCGGCGTATGCGAGCCCTGAACCGCCCCGGCTCCCCGTCGAGATCCACGAGCTCGGACAGGGTCATGATGTGGATGTTGGGATGGCGTGCGCAGGCCACCATCCGGGGTGCGATCATGCAGGTCGAGCAGTCGTTGGTCGGAAAGGTCTTGTCCAGTCGTCCCATGTTGCCGCCAATGGACTCGGAACGCTCCAGCAGATGCACGGTGATCCCCATGGCGGCAAGGTCGAGGGCTGCCTGCATTCCGGCGATGCCCCCTCCCGCCACCAGGACGGTCTCACGGGTTGGAGTGCTCTTGTCAGGCATGATCCACTCCCTCACCGGAATCGGCTCGGTCGGTCGAAGTGGCCGGGTGCAGACTGCTCAGCCCGTCCAGCAGCGGGGCAGGATCCACCAGATGGCTCTTGAGACCTTTTCGAACGGACGCCAGCCCGAAAGCGACGGCCAGGAGCTCCGTGTAATAGAGGATGGGGATTGCGGGCGACCCGCCGGGAATCGACGATCGCCTGGAGAGCTCCGCACCCAGCAGGTCCAGATTGCCCTGACAGAGCGGACAGCACACCACGACGGCCTGGGCCCCGCTCATGCGCGCCCCTCGCAGAAGGCGTTCCACCAGCGCCAGTCCAATGTCCCGCCTGGGGATCCCGACGCTGGCCCCGCAACAGGTGGCTTTGAAGGACCAGTCGATGGACGTGGCCCCGACAGCGCTCACGAGGCGATCCAGGTGCTGCGGATTCTCGTAGTCCTCGTAACCGGTGATCCTGGGCGAGCGAACCACCTGACAGCCGTAGTAGCAGACCACCCGGAGACCGGAAAGGTCTACAGAAACCCTTTCCGCAACGCGGACCAGCCAGGTTTCCGACGCCAGCAGTCTCGCCAGGTCCAGGACCTCGAGTTCGGGGGCGATGGACCAGGGAACGTCCACCTGCTTTTCCTCGAGCACGAGACGTGAAGTTCTCAGCCGTTTGAAGCACATGGGGCACGCCACCACCAGATCGCGACCCAGAGCCTCGGCCC
>JALOPK010000018.1 GCA_025453925.1 Candidatus Eiseniibacteriota bacterium
CAGCGACAACGCACAGGAAATGGAGGTCGCCGTCAGCCTCGATCAAACCATCGAAGAAGGAGTTTTGGTAGTGCCCCTCAATCCCGGGAAGCCCTCCCGGAATGTCGGGCACCGTGACCTGGTCGAGCCACACGTTGTCGGACCATGAGAGCCCGCCGTCGATGGATTCGCGGTAGACGACGAGCAACGGGTTCGTATGATCCGCGTAATCCTCGCTTCGATATCCTCCCCTGGCAATAACGACCCTGCCGTCATGGTGGAGGAGCTGACTGTTCTCAAAGCCTTGTCCATACACCGGGTTGGGGCCCCATGAAGCATCAGTCGGGAAGACCATGACCTCACCGGGGGGGTCAACCATCACACCGTCAACCCCTCCGAACGATTTGAAGACGTGGCTGTCTGATGCCGTATCGCGAGCCAGGCCCTCCATGAACACCACGTTGGAGGTGCTTGTCTCGGTCAGCGGCAGGTAGTAGTCATAGACGGGACCACTCACGTCCATGGGTGCGGTCCACAGCCCCGCGCCAAGACCTCCCTGGTCATGCATACAGAACGTGGCTGTGGGTCCGTAGGCATTGAAGGTGACCTGCGGATACCAGAGAGACGCTCCACTGTCCCAGTATGCGGTAGGCGATACGTACCGCAGTGTGCCCGCACCCGTCCACGTGACGACGTTCTGCGAGATCCAGGCTCCTGGGTTCAGCAGGTCGGACTCTGCGAAGACCTTCGTTGTGACATGGGTCTGAGCGTCATTGTAGGCGAAGTAGAAGTAGAACTCGCCATCCTGCTCAAGAATCAAAGCCTGCTTGTGCATGAAGAGGTAGCGAATGTAGGAGATGAGAGGGTCGATCTCGACCGTCGGGAACTGGCGGATTGCTGGGCTCGGAGCGGTCTGCGCGACCGCAGACCCTGACCCCTCATCCCACCATCGCACCGGTGGCGGTCCTCCTCTTCCCCATCCGACCGAGGCACACAACATCAGGATCAGTGAAGCGCAGGCAACTACCCTTCGCATGGCTGACCTCCCTTCGATGGGTGTTGCTGCCTGGAATCGCACTCGGATGTCGAGCGCTAGGCGGCACAGCCCCAGGCCTTCCGTGCCGCGGCGAGCGGGCATGCACCAGGGAGGCTGACGACGGGTGGGGTGTTCTGGTGAGGAATGACAGACGCCTCAAAGCCATCCCGCAACGCCGACACTCCCGGTGGGTGCAGTCCACCCTTCTGCTGCACAACCTCGCGGGGGCGAAGGCGCCCTGTCAACAGGTCAATTGGGGCGGCGGCCCAAGGCTCTACCGGTCCACTCGTCGCAGCTCCAACGTGATGCCGTCAGGGTCGACGCAATGGAGCCTCATGACGCCTTTCTCTTCGGACCACGCGACGTCGCCACCGCAGAGCAGCGCCGTCACGTAGGGCGCAAGTGCGTTCCAGGCCCCGAGGCACATCCCGTCAGGGGTTGTCCAGTCACACGTGAAGGTGTCGCCGACGTGGTGAATGTCGCCCTGACACGTGCCCCGGATGACCGTGATCAAGACTGGCACTCAGGCGGCCCTCCTCCTCGTGCGAGCCCGAGATTGGCGGGAGCATTGTGGGGCTCCTTCGAAGCCACGTCGCCTGGACCAAGAGCGCCGCCCCAGGTCGCGCAGTCAATGCCATGCTTCCCTCTCCGCTTCACGTGGTACATCAGGGCATCTGCTCGCCGGACGACCTCGTCCACGTCGCACGGATCCCGCTCGCAGGTGAATACTCCGATGCTCACGGTCACGGGCCGGCCCTGTGCGTGCAGCTTCGCCAAGAGAACGTCTCGTATGCGACTCATGGTTCGGCACGCGCCTTCCGAATCCGTCTCTGGGAGAAGCACCGCGAACTCATCTCCACCGAGCCGGGCGACCACATCGTTCCCTCTGAGCTCGCGGGACATCGTCTCAGCAGCGACCCTGAGCAGGTCATCCCCGGCCTGATGACCGAAAGCGTCGTTGACAGCCTTGAAGTCGTCGAGATCCAGATAGGCGACGGAGAAGGGACGCTGGTGCCGCCGGCACCGTTCAACCTCGCGATCGAGAAGCCCGGCGAATGCCCGGGAGTTCAAAACGCCCGTTGTGAAGTCCACACGAGCCATCTCCCGTTCCCGGTCAAGAGCATTGCGGAGCGCAGCGGCCAGCCACGTTGCCACGAGGAAGAAGCCCAAGCGCGTGGTGGCGTTCCACACGCCGACCAGCGGATGCGGGTAGAGATGGCCTGATGTGACATCCGCGATCCACCACACCGCCGCACTGAGGGCCGAGAGGGCAATGCCGTGGGTTCTTCCCGCGAACCACGCAGTGATGAGAACCGGGAATAGGAAGAAGAACGACCAGGCGATGTCCGGCCCGGTGGCGTAGTCCAGAAACCCCAAGAATCCGGTGCTTCCCGTTCCGAAGAGAAACCAGAACAGCCGGCTTCTCCGATCAAAGACATGACCAAGATGGGTGAACAGCTTTGGGATGGGCAAGGCGGGGAGACCCCCGTCAAGTGGCGGACGA
Source organism: Candidatus Eiseniibacteriota bacterium (assembly GCA_025453925.1). GTDB lineage: Bacteria > JAFGKV01 > JAFGKV01 > JAFGKV01 > JAFGKV01 > JAFGKV01. Next base: position 2,520 of record JALOPK010000018.1, read on the forward strand.
CGCCATGCTCCGGGTGGGGCTTCCGGAACCACGGCGCGGCCGATTGGCCTGGAGAGGTGATCAGGAATCTCTTGGTTCATGCGACGCTACCGCGAGCGCCAACCAGGGAGGGCGGGTGGCCGACCTCCCCCCCCGCAAGGCCCCTGCGGCCATCTGCGAGCATCCACTGTGCCCCATAATGGTGCCTCGCGACATCGGGCCGTCATCCCCTTCGTCAGAGCGTATGGTTCGACGCAGGGGCTCCCGCCCAGTCCTCGAGGCCCTGTGCCATCGCGCCGAGGAGTCCCGCCTTGGGATTCAGCACGACGTGCACCGGGATGCGGCCCACCAGATCACTGAAGCGGCCCTTGCTGCTGAACGCGACCCGGAAATCATCGGCCAGGAGGAGGGGAAGGATCCGCCGCGGGAGGCCGCCGGCGAGATAGACGCCCCCGGTCGCCAGCACCTTGAGCGCGAGGTTCCCCGCCTCCGCTCCCAGCACGGAGGCAAAGATCGCCAACGCGTCGCGGCATGCCGGGCACGGGTTGTCCTCCGCCATGGCCGCATCAACGATGACCGGCGTGGGATCGGCAGCTCGGGCCAGGTCGGCCGCGACCGCGGGGTGTGCCGTCACGCCCGACTGGCGCACGAACCTGTAGAGGTCGGGAATCGCCATCCCGGAGCAAACCCGCTCGTAGCTTGCGTGACGGTACTGGCCCATCAGCCACTGAAGCAGACGGATCTCGCGCTCGTTTCGCGGGCCGAAATCCGTATGGCCGCCCTCCGAGGGGCGGGCACGATACCGCGCCCCGTCCCAGATAAGCAGGGCCTCACCCAGCCCGGTCCCGGGAGCGACCACCGCAACGGCCCCTCCGGCTTCGGCCGTGCCGGGGTTGACCTGCCGGAGATCCGCCGCCTCAAGCCCCGGTATCGCCCAGGCGATGGCCTCCAGATCGTTCATGATGCAGACTTCAGCCGCTCCGGTGCAGCGACGCATCCCGACATCGTCGATGACCCAGGGGAGGTTGGTGACCCGGGCACGGCCGGCGACCACCGGCCCCGCAACGCCCAGAATGACCCGGTCGGGGCGGTGCGGCCGACACGCCAAGAACTCGGCGACCATCATCTCCAGATTGGCGTACTGGCGGCTCAGATAGGTGGCTTCGGCAAGGGGAGCGTTGACTCCACGCTCTCTGGAGACCAGCGCGAGGTCGGTCTTGGTTCCCCCCACGTCGCCGGCCAAGACGATCATGCGGCGGCCTCCGACCGCACGGGCAGGCGACGGCGAGCCCGGAATCCCTCCCCGCCTTTCAGATGTCTCCCCCGGTGCCGACGACCCGGAGAAACTCCGCCCTGGTTCGGGGGTCGTCGCGGAAACCGCCCAGCATGGCGCTGGTCACCACCCGGGCGTTCTCCCGTTTGATTCCCCGCATCATCATGCACAAATGGGCGCCTTCGACCACGACGCCAACCCCCGATGGCGACAGGGTCTCCATCAGAAAGTCGGCGATCTGGCGGGTCATTCGTTCCTGCACTTGAAGGCGCTGGGAGAACATATCGACGACGCGGGGGATCCGGCTCAGGCCGAGCACCTTGCCTGCCGCCACGTACCCCACGTGTACCCGACCGAAGAACGGCAGCAGGTCGTGTTCGCACAGGCTGTAGTAGTCAATGTCCTTGACCACGACCATGTCATCGTAGTCGCCCGCGAAGACGCCGCCTTCGGTGATGTCCGCGGGCGTAATGCGATACCCCTGCGTAATGTCGCGGTACGTGCGCAACATGCGCTCCGGCGTCTGCTCCAGACCCTCGCGGTCAGGATCGTCGCCGATGTAGCCGAGGAGGTCACGGATGCCCTTCACCCGCCGCCTCTGGCTCTCTCCCGACTGCCTGGTCACCTCAATCGCTCCCGCAGGGCACACGGTGCGGCACGGGCCAGTGGAAGCGCATCAGGCGATGAGAGTTCGACGGGGAATGAGGCCGTCTCTCAGGCGTCCGCTGGGCGGCACCTCTCCCGATTCGTGCGGGAATCCCCTCCACCGTCCGTGTCTCACGCCCGGGGCGTGTGCCCGGACCGCGGATGCGTCGCACCCCCCGTCACTCCTCCACAACGAAGAAATGGCTTCGGTGAAACGCGTTGTCCAGCCAGAGCTCGACTTCCCATCGACCGACCGACATCCCGGCGGGGTCAACGTAGAACCACGTGATCTGCTCGCCGGTGGGTGAGTTAAACTGCTGGCTGCTGTCGAAGTTCCTGCTTCCACCGGGATCATACCACACCGCCTGAGTGGTGTGGGCTCCCCCGACATTCTCCCACTCCACCCAAGTGTAGATCCGTTCATCAAGAGACTGGTAGAAGATCTCGGTGATCCCTGTTGGCCGTGACTGGGAATCAACCTCACGACAGGTGAAAGACTCGACGATCCGAGGTTCATCGCCCGGGGTCGTTCCCCCGCCGCCGCCCGACGATTCGCAGCCGGAGAGCAGCATCGCCAGAGCCCCCATCGCCAACAATGAACGCATACCGTTTCCTCCCTTCACCAATGCCCAGGAACATGGATCGCCACCCCGAACGGGGGAGCAGTCCTCCAAACGGCGCCTCTCGCTCCAGCCGACTCCCAAGGCTCTGCCGCGGGGGTCACGGCTTAGAACACCGGGACACTTCGCTCCCCGGCGAGATTGTATCGTGCGCCCTTGGCCAGCAGGGCGTCCACGATGGTCTTGTCCCCGCGTGTGGCCGCATAGCGAAGGGGAGTCGACCCGATGCTGCTGGGTGCATTGACGTCTGCCCCCGCATCGAGGAGCAGGTTCACGGTCGTCAGGGGCCCCTTTTGCACCGCGATGTGGAGAGGAGTCAGCCCTTCCTGCTGCCGCTCCTCAATGCCGGCCCCCCGCCTCAGCAGGGTCCTCACGGCAGCGCTGTTCCCCTTCTCGGCGGCAAGATGCAGCGGGGTCTCCCCCGTGGGAGTCCGCTCCTCAAGACCCGCGCCGGCATCAAGCAACAGCTCGATCATCTCGGGCGTCCCCAGGGTCATGATGGCGTGCAGGGGAGTTCGACCCGTCTCGTCCCGCGCATGCACATCGGCCCCCATGCGCAGGAGCGCGGTCGTGATTTCGATCTTCCCCGCACGGGCGGCGCTGTGGAGCGGCGTGAACCCTCCCCTGGACACCGCATCGACCTCGGAGCCGGCCTCCAGGAGCAGGGTGACCATGTCAAGCCGGTCAACCTGGATCGCGTAGTGCAGCGGCGCGTAGGTGAGCAGGTCGGTCAGGTTCACGTTTGCCCCGTGTCTCACCAAGACTTGAGTGACCTCCAGAGACCTGGCCCGCACGGCGAGAGACAGGGGAGTGGAGAGGCCGGTATCACGCAGATTCGGATCTGCGGCCCGTGAGATGAGGTACGTGACGAAACCGGCATCTCCCCTTGCGGCCGCGATGTGGAGTGCGGTCTTATGGTTGACGTCGACCGCGTTGACATCCGCGCCAAGCCTGAGCGCAATCTGGGCCCGGGAGAGCACCCCACTTCTGGCCGCCGAGATCAGCATCTGGTTGCCGGCCCACGGCAGCGCCCGCCCGTGCGCCAGGGTCCCGGCCAGCACGAGCAGCCCGGCTGTCATGACCAGCGCGACCGCCCGAAGGCGAACCACCGTGACTATGGCGCGCACCGCGGCCGGGCCCCGATACATGCGATGCTGGAAGCCTTCCGCGGGATCGCCTCCGACTGGAGACAGGAACCAACGCAGGATCTGGCTCGCTTGATGCCCGATCGGGGTCCTGTTTCCCTGGGGCCGTTGCTGGGTCATCGGATGGCCTCCACGAGGTCGGTCAGACCGGCAGAACCGGGCATGCCCGGGCCGAGCACGGCCCCAAGGCCATGCGGAACGGATGTATCATCATGGTTCGGCAGAGTTCCCGGAGTGCGCGCACCGCGGCAATAACCCCCGCAGCGCAGGCTCAACAGCGGCATGTTATGATCTCAGTCTCTACGCCCGTACGGGCACCAGGGCCAGTGCAGACCAGTCAAAAGGCTCCGCAAGATAGGCCCGAACCACGGAAAAGGCACCTGTTCGGACAGGTGTCGCCTGACCCACGCGTCCTGGCGAGCTGAGGCCGATCTCCGGCACGGGCTGCGCCGCCGCGCCTCCGTGCGGGCCAGCATCTCGCCTTCAGAGTCATGCGGGGCGACTCAATCCCGTCGTATGGCGCCGAGCGCGACAATCGCGCAGGCGGCTCCCGCGAGATTGGCCACAGCATCCCAGGCTGAGAACATGCGGTCGCCGGGCAACACAAGAACCTGCAGAATCTCCACGGCAAGGCCGTAGGCGGCGCAGGAGATGGCCACGAGAAGCCTCGTCCGGCTCTTGACAGCGTGGAGTTGCAGTGCCCAGGTCAGCAAGACGGCCAACACGCCGTACATCAGGAAGTGAAGGCATTTGTCGCGGTTGGGGAATTCCCAGCTCACCATGAACCGTCGCAGGGACCGGTTGGGGGTCAGGGAAATCGTGGTGATTACGGCGGTGTATGCAGCGGTGACCATCCACCGGAACGTGGCCACGCACAGACCGCGCATCGGTCCTGCACTCATCATCATCCGTTTCTCCCGAGTCAGAGCACTCACTCACCATCGCCGTGCGACCAAGGCGCGTGAGGAAGCGGAGGGGCCACCAAGGACTCCGGGCCACCGGTCCGCCGCAAGTGTCCCGTTTCGGCGTGCTGCCACACCGATGCGTGGAGCACGTCGGCACACCATGTGTCTCCCCGGCATTCACTCCCGCCGGCCGGCCCCACGCGAGAAGCGGTGGTGTCCCCGGGTTTCGCGAGACCGCACGACCGCCGACATCGGCGCCTCTGCCGCGCCCACACCATCGACCGTGACAAGTAGACATACGTGATGCTAGTCTGTCAGGGTCGTCTCCCGCGTCGACCTCGCGACCGGCGAAGCGGTTCGCCGGCGATCGAGCGGGTGGGAACAACGGACCGTCACCTACTGTGGGTTTTCTTATACAACTCCGGGAATCCCGATGGAGGCCCCAATGTCGCTCACACAGGTTCTTCACCATCAAGCGCTCCTCCAGGATTCGATCCGCATGACCGCCTACCATCGGGCGATCTCCGAGGTGGTGCGTCCCGGAGATATCGTCATCGACATCGGAACGGGAAGCGGCATCCTCTCATTTCTGGCCGCGAAGGCCGGTGCCCGCAGGGTGTATGCCATCGAACACGGTGACATCATCAACGCCGCGCGGAAACTGGCGGAGGTGAATGGGCTTGGGTCTCAGATCGTCTTCGTGCACAGCCACTCGGCGGCCGCGGAGATTCCCGAAACCGCCGACGTGGTGCTTTCGGAGATACTCGGCCACTTCGGAATCGAGGAAGACGCGCTGGCCGTTTCCGGGTGCGCCCGGGAGAAGTGGTTGCGCCCGGGTGGTACGATGCTGCCGGCATGGCTGGCAATCAATCTGGTGCCGGTGGCCTGCCCCTCGGTGTGGGAGGCAATCATCGGCTTCTGGCAACGGGGCCTCCATGGCGTTGACTTCTCAGCCCTGGCGCGACTCGCGCATCAGACGCCCCACCTCCACGACTGCACAAGTGCGGTTGGCGTGGCCCCCCCCCAGACGGTCGCTCGCTATGACTTCGCTTCCGTCGAGAACCCACCCGCGGTTCTTGACTACTCCGCCGAGTTCATGGTGTGCCGGTCGGGCACGCTGCACGGCCTCGTGGGCTACTTCGAGGCAGGGCTGTCACCCGGTGTGAACATCAGCACCGGTCCTCATGCTCCGTTGACACACTGGAAGCAGATGTTCTTTCCAGGAGAGGTTCCGGTCCCGGTGGAGCCGGGCGACCGGATCATGTGCCGTCTCAAGCGGGGGCAGGGCGGCGTGCGGTTCTGGTTTTGGTCGGTTGTGGTCACGCGTGGAACGAAGCGCCTCGGGCAGACAATCCAGTTCGCCCCTGCCATGGAGATCTCCCCGCGCATGGTCCAGGTGACCGAGTCTGGCTACGTGCCGCGCCTCAGTCAGGCCGGCGAGGCGAGACGCCGGCTGTTCGAGCTCAGCGACGGGCGTCGCACCCTGGGCGAGATCAGCGCCCTCCTGTATGCCGAGTACCCCACCCTGTTCTCCGACATGGCCGATGCGAGGCTTCAGGCCGCCAGTTGGCTGTGGCGGCTTCTGGCGAAGACCCCCTGAGTTCGGATCGAGACTGCCGGGTTCTTAGGGGCGGGCGGGGCGCTGGTCCTTCGAATCTTCGAAACGGGTGACGTCGCGGACTCGGCGAACCGCCCGCACGACCGCACGCATGGTCATAAGGAAGAGCTTCAGTGTGACGCGCACCACGCGAATGCCCCGGTAGAGAAACGCCGTTCGGACTGGCAGGTCCACCAAAGCAATGTCGCGGGGACCGGGGCTGAAAGGCAGCGAGGTGAAGAAATGCACGTGGGCGGGCAGTGAGTCCAACGCACCCAGCAGGCGAAGGTCGCGCCGCACGATCCCCGGGATCTCACACTCCGGCCGCAGGATCTCGTCTCGGGCGGCAGCGATCCGGCGAGCGACAGGGGTGATCCCGCGGCTCGCCCGTAGGAGCTGTTCAGGGATCGCTGCGTCAAGAAGCTCGTGGGCCAGCCCGACTCCGATCAACACCATGCGAGACTTCCCGGCCTTGACGGCGTGTTCCATGACCAGATGCCAGTCATCCGGGGAGAGCTCCCGCGCCGCTGCCGAGATGTCCGCGATTCTGAACACCGCCCGCCATGAGTCAACGGCGGCTCGCGCGCAGAAATAGAGAAGGAGATCCGGGGGGCCAAGCGTCTCGAACCGGTAGCCGGCGAGGTTGGCGGACACCGCCCGATCCCACATCCCGCGCTCATCAGGCAAGAGCTGGAGCTGATCCGCCAGAAGCCGCCAGTGAAGGTCGACATGGAAGGATCCGCCTTCTGAGCCGAACACCCACGCGTTCCGGTAGCGGCGGAGAGCGGCGAGCTGTCGCGGCGAGAGCGGCGGCAGGGGGGTCAGGCCGCGGTCCTGCAGCGTGCGCCCTGCACGGGAGAAGTCCCGTTCGGGCACCAGGATATCCAGATCGGTTGACTGGCGCAGACCGAGGTCGCCATACGCCATGTGTGCGGTGAGGGGGCCCTTGAACGTGATCGCCCGAATCCCGGCTTCCCGCAACGAATGGGTCAATCTGACCAGCGCCACGAGCACCGCGAGGTTGCGGGAGGCCGTGTCCCGGTAGGATGCCGCAAGATGATCGAGAACAGACGGGGGCACCGCGCCGGCATGCGGGCTGAGATGCCGGTGGAGAAACGGTTTCATTCGGTGCGGGCTGGCGAGGCGGACCACAAGCTCCCAGTCGATGGGCTCCTGGAGTGCACGTCCGACCAAATGGGACGCGGCGGTGTTCCCGGCTTCCCGGGCGCAGGCGAGTATCAGTCTGGCCTCGTGCGTCATATCGGATCGCGATCTGCGGGCCCACGCCACGCGTGGAACTCGTGTCGGGGTTGCGGACGCTGTCGATGGGGGCAGGCGGGAATCCCGCCATGCTCGGGCCCGGGAGCGAATCGGGTCGTTCCCGGCCAACATCGCGCCACAGGCCGCTGAGGTCAAATCGAGAAGTGGAGTGAGAACGCCTACTGCTTGCAGAATGACCGCCACGGGCCTACATTTGTGGGCTGTCTCCACTGACACTGACACCGCCACTCCGAATACCGAGGGAATCATGGGAATCGACGTTACACCCGCAACTGTCCTCCGTCGCAATCCTGACGTTGTGCTTCGCGAGGAAGACACGGACGGGGCTCTGTTGTTCAACCCCGACACCAACCAGATCCGCGTCCTCAACGCCACGGGCCTGTTCGTCTGGAAGTTCATGGATGGAACACGAGATCTGGGGGCGGTGGTTGCTTCGTTCCGTGAGTCCTTCGAGGAGGTTCCCCAAGAGGTGGAGGCCCACGCCTTGGCATTCGCCGGCGAGATGGCCGCGGCCGGATTCCTCCATCCGACCGACTCTCCCCAGGCGTGACAAGAGCGTAGCGAAGTGGGCCTTCAGAAGTTCCCCCAAGAGTGCAATATTGCCATCACCGGCCGATGCAATCTTCGATGCCACTACTGTTTCTACGCCAATGAGATGACGGCCCTGGCCGATCTGCCGACCGCCGTCTGGCTCTCCTTCTTCGAGGAGCTTGGGCGGCTCGGTATGATGAGAGTCTGCGTGGCCGGCGGGGAACCATTCGTCCGTCCCGACCTTTTCGAGTTGATTGACGGCCTGATAGCGAACCGCATGCGCTACAGCGTGCTCAGCAACGGGACTCTCATTGATGAGAACATGCTCGCGAAGTTCGAGGTCGGCAAGAGGCGCCTTCGCCTCGACTACATCCAGATCTCCATCGACGGTTCGTGCGCAGAGATTCACGACAAGAGCAGGCCGGGCAGCTTCGAGAAAGCGATCAGGGGACTGCGGCTTCTCATGGAGCACCGATTCCCAATGGCCGTCCGTATCACGATCAACCGGCACAACCTGCACGATCTGGAGAATACTGCCAAGCTGCTCCTTGAGGACATCGGCGTCCCCTCGGTGGGGACCAATGATGCGATGCCCATCGGATCGGGATGCCCCAATGAGCCGGAAGTCGCCCTCACGCCGCGTGAGTACCTGGTCGCCATGAAGACAATGGAACGGCTGCGAACCCGGTATCCCGGCAGGCTGACGGCGACCGCGGGACCCCAGGCGAGGCTGAAGATGCAGGCGGAGATGGAGGAAGCCAAGCGAACCGGGGTGAAGACCACCCGCTGGGGCATGGGATACCTCACGGCGTGCGGCTGCATCTTCAACAAGCTCGATTTTCTCCACGACGGGACCATTGTGCCGTGCAACATGCTTCCCGATCTCAAACTCGGGAACATCACCACGGACTCGCTTGAGGAGATCTGGCGCGACCATCCTACACTGCGCGCGCTACGGGAGCGTCGGTTCATTGCCATGCGTGATGTCCCCGGATGCGGGGATTGTGAGTGGAACGAGTACTGCAACGGGAGCTGCCCCGGCCTGGCGCACCAGATGCTGGGCGACTTCAACCTACCCAACCCCCGTGACTGTTACCGTCGTTTCCTCGAAGACACCAAGGAGACGGAATGTCCTGCCTGACCGAGAAACAAGAACCGGTCGCACCGACCGACCCTGCCGCGCCGCTGGACCTCCCTCCGGGAGTGCCGCCGCTCACGTCGCTTTACCTTTATGTCTCCGGTGGCTGCAACCTGGCATGCCAGCACTGCTGGATCACGCCCTCCTTCGATCCATCGGGGGCGAGCGCGCAGCACGTGAAGCTGGAACATGTCGCCAAGGCCATCCGGGAGGGCTTCCCCATCGGCCTGCGGACGATCAAGCTGACCGGCGGTGAGCCGATGCTCCATCCCCGTTTCCGGGAGTTGGTGCAAATGATCGCCGAAGCCAGGATCGGCATGTCCATGGAGACCAATGGAACCCTCATCGACCGCGACCTCGCCCGCTTCCTCAAGGAACACCGGTTCGCGCAGATCTCCATCAGCGTAGACGGGCCAACCGCCGAGGTTCACGACTCGCTTCGCGGAGTCCCCGGGGCATACGCGCGGGCGATCGCTGGGATCGGGCATCTGGTAGAGGAAGGCATGCACCCACAGATGATCTGCACCTTGCACGACGGCAATGTCGCGCATGTCGATGCGGTCATCGAACAGGCTGAGAGGCTGGGCTGCAACTCCGTGAAGTTCAACCACGTGCAGGTGGTCGGGAGGGGAGACCTCTTCGCCAAGAAACACGGGCTGACCGTCGAGGGCTTGCTCGAGGTGTACCGGCACATCGACAAGCAGGTCAGGCCCACGTCCAAGATCCCGGTATACCTGGACATCCCGGTGGCATTCCATTCGATCCGTCAGCTCAGCAAGGCTCCGGGAGGGAGATGCGGCATTCTCACCATCCTCGGCATGCTCTCCGGCGGGGACCTCGCCCTGTGCGGCATCGGCGTCAACGTCCCTGAGCTTGTGTACGGGCACATCGAGACCGACAACTTGAGGGATGTGTGGTGTTTCAGCCCGGGTCTGATCGAGCTCCGAGACCTGATTCCGGCCAAGTTCGACGGCATCTGCGGCAACTGCGTGCTGCGCGACACCTGCCTGGGGTCCTGCGTGGCCAACAACTTCTATGTTGCGGGGCGGCTGAACGCCTCGTACATTTTCTGCGATACTGCGAATACTCTCGGTCTGTTTCCCGCGTCTCGTATGCGGGTTGGCTCCTTAGCCTGATAGGGAGGAAACCATGGTAAAACGCGTAAGGCCTGTCTACGAGCCTCCCCGCGCGAGGGACCTGTCGGGCCTCGGAGTCGTCGGCCAATTGCCATTGGGCGAGTGCATCAACGGGGCCTACCCCTACACCAATTGCCTCGCCGGCCCGGGGTTTTTCAGCCCGTGCACCGTCGGAGCGACAGCCGATACATCTTCTTGTGTCGGCGGCACGTTCCACAACCAACCGACCTGTGCTCAGGGCCGCAGCGCAGTGACGATCTGCCTCTCCGGCCAACAACAGAACTTCTAGCGAGCCGTTCTCCGAGAGAGGCGCCACCCTCTGCGTGCGGCTTCTCTCTCTACAACTGTGCAATCTCGAGCTTCCTTCCTCGGGCAGCCTGGCGCATTCCCGCGAGGGTTCTGCGCCTTCTCTCTGTCGTGGTCGTGTGGTCGTAGAGGAATCGCCTGGCCGGTCATCGAGATCGCCCAGGTGTGCGTCTCGAAGCGAGTATCCCTTTAGGGACAGGTGTCGCCACTCCCTGGGAAGCGTTGTTGTCACACACGCCGGAGCGGGCCAGTGGACCATGAATACCGTCATCGCATTGGCCACCTTCTCTTCAGCACGTCCACGGATGCCCCCATCCCCCACTTGCTGGAGTGGCCCTATTCGGCATTTGAAGCGCCAACCCCGTCCGCTCCGGATGTAAGGAATCGCATCCGGAGAATGCCGGGTCCCCTCAGCGGCGCTCGGCTGTCGCTCGAAGAACGAAAGACAATCCAGCGATGCCCCCACTTCGTTCCGCGTTGGGCGAACCATCCGGTTCTCGCGACATCACCGGTGAAGGAAGTCATCGAGGAATGCCTCCTGGCTCCCGAGTCTGTGTTCATTGAGATGGCCTGGAACCGGATCGTCATCAGGAACTTCCGGCTCAAGATCTGCGACCTGTTCTACCCGCCTGATGGGCGAGAGCCACTCGCGGATCCATTGTTCGTTGCCGGATATCGAAACATGATAGGCAGCTTTCTCAGCGGGTTCAGCCGTGCTCTCGTGCATGCGGCGGGCGTGGCACTCGATTCCCGAGCGGCCGTGTTCCTCGGTCCTGACGATGCGGGGAAGACGACTGTCGCTCGGTCTGCAACACTCCGCCCCGTGCTGAGCGATGACCACCTTCTGATCACGCATGATGGAGGGCAGTCAATGGCTCATGCGACCCCGTTCGGCAACTTGACCGCTGGACCCAACTCGGCGCGCGTCGGAGCCTTCTTCGTCCTGGAGAAATCATCAGCGTTCGAGATCGAACCGATGCGCCAGGCCGAGTTCTTCGAGTTCCTCTGGGAACAAGCGGGGCATACGAAGTACACTTTGCCCCGGGAAGACGCGGTTGCCCATCTGGATCTCCTGCGGGCCATCAGCCGATCGGCTCCCGTGTTCCGCATGCGATTCGAGAGGAACTTCATCAACTGGGATGCCATCGATTCGGCAATGTTGAAGGGGGCCTGACCTTGAGGTGCCCCTGGCGTGGAGGCTGCATGCCGGGAGCCCCATGCGCACTTTTGCTTTCCCGGCACGTCTCTGGTCCGGGACAGGCGTCACCCCGCAGAGGGGTGCGGAGCCTCAGATGACCGATCGTACCGGCTCCCCACCGATCACGGAACTCAGCATCTCCTACACGCTGCGATGCACCAGCGCGTGCCGGCACTGTGCCGTCGAGTCGTCGCCTGAACGTACCGAAAAGCTCAACCCTGATGACGTGCTACCCCTCCTCCCCGCCCTTCATGCACACGGCGTGCGCAGGTTTCTCCTCACCGGCGGCGAGCCTGCGCTCTACGTCGATGAACTGGCGCACATCATCCGGCCCACACAGTCCTATGGGTGGAGGGTCGCGGTGTTCAGCAACGGGTTCTGGGCCGTTTCCGATGAGGATGCGCGTTCATGGGCCGCGGACTTCCGGGGGGCCGGGATTCACCACGTCTTCTTCAGCACGAGCCGCTACCACCGCGAGTTCGTCCCCTCTGCGAACATCCTCCGGGCCGCTGCCGCCCTGGAGCGTCATCACCTCACGTCACACGTCCACTGCCACCTCGACCGGACGAGGAACGTCGGCGACCTGCTGGTGGCCGCCGAACTGGCCGAGCGAGGCGTCCCGTGCTCGCCCTTCGTGCTCTGCCCCGAAGGCCGGGCGCGAGATCTGACCGATCAGATCGAGCTCCTCGGTGCGCCGAGGGGCCAGGTGCCGAAGGAACGGTGCGCCCTTCAGCACCAGATCTTCATCGACACCGGCGGCGTGGCGATGCGGTGCTGTGCGGCCGCCGACCGAATGGAGCGTCTCGAAAACCGAGACTTCTACTGCTACGGCGACGTGCGCCAGCACACGATCGAAGAAATCCTGGACGGCATGGCGCCATGGACTCCCCTGTTCGCCCTCCTGAATCGTGAAGGTCCCGCGGGAGTGTGGGGGTGTCTCGCCGGCCAACTGGCGGGAACCGGCTTCTCCCTTCGAGATAGGTACTACTCTCACTGCGATCTGTGCACTGACCTCTTGGGCAATCCCCGCGTGCTGCACGTCGTGCGAGACATGTTCAGGATTCCCCCTCCCTGAAAGGATCCGTTCCGGCATGTGCGAGAGAAGCCGTGTCACGGACCTGCGAAACTCGGTGGGAGCGTGAACGTGACGGCTTCCACGCACGACGTGCGACAGGAGGTCCGCCGAGCACTGGCACTCTCTCCGCAGAAGGCGGCGTCCTCGATCCGACTCATGCTGGCCTCGTTGGGAAGCCCCGATGATGCCGAGGGGGCTCGTCGGTTCATCCCGGGCATGGGTTCATGCTTCGGCGTGCGGATGCCCATCCTTCGAGAAATCGCAGCCGAAGTCGCCCTGTGGGGCGCACGAATGCCCCTCGATGGGACGGGGATGGCTGAACTACTGTGGCGCAATGACTCCCGCGAGGAACGGGTCATCGCCGCCAAGACGCTGGAACGATTGGGAAAGTGGGCATGGCGACCGGTTCTTGAAACGGCGGCGCGCCTTGTACCCGATATCCGCACATGGGAGGAGTGTGATCAGCTCGGCTGTTTTGGGTTGCGCTTCGTGACCCAGCTTCACCCTGAGGAGGTCCTGCCGCGATGCACGGCGTGGGTGAGGGATTCCCGTTCTTGGACCCGGCGTTTCGGCATAGTGGTGATGACCGCCCTCCCCAAGGTCAGGGGCTACCACGTCGGCGAACGCGAAACCGATGTGCTGGACCATGGCATGAATGACGATGCGCGAGAGGTCCGGGATGCGGTGGGCTGGGTCTTGCGGGAAATGGCCGCGGTTGATTCCGTGTCCGTCACCTCCTTCTTGACTCGTCATGCCGCGCGCGCGTCACCCACGACCCGGCGCATCATTCTGCAGACGCTCCGCAGACTGCCGGAGTCGCAACGGGTTGCTGTCCGGGATGCACTGGCGTGACGAGCTGAGAGGGATGCCTGCCGTCACGAGTTCCGTTCCCAATGGTCCAATGGTCGATGGACGCGGCATGGCGATTGGCCCCACCCCGGGGCTCGCCCAGGCCGCCAAACGCCCCAAGAGGAGGGAGAGTCATGTCACGAATGATCGCCGTGTGCGGCCTTGTGTGCTCGGAATGCCCGGCCTATGTAGCCACCAAGGCCGGCGACTACGAGGCGCTGGTGAGAGTCGCCGAGCTCTGGAGCAAGGAGTACCACGCTGATCTGACACCCGAGGGGTGCCGCTGCGATGGGTGCCAGGATGCCGGTAGACGCCATATCGGCCACTGGTCGGAATGCCAGATCCGCCTGTGCGGCCATAGCCGTGGCCTGGAGACCTGCGCGTCCTGCGCGGATTATGCATGCGAGAAGCTGACCGGGTTCTTCGGCATGGTGCCCGCGGCCAGGGCCAATCTGGACGCGCTGCGCTGAGTCTGCCGGGGATCCCTTCCTTGGCTGAGCCTTCGATCCGTGAAGTTGCCTGCAAGAGTGCCCTGACCAGATCGCGCATTCCGTCACTCGACTATGTGGTCAACCCCTACGCGGGGTGCGCGCACGGGTGCGTGTACTGCTATGTCCCTTCCATGCCGTGGGTCGCCGGCAGGCCGGAACCGTGGGGCAGCTATGTCGACGTGAGGATCAACGCGCCGAGCGTGTTGGCCCGTCAGCTCCGGCGCGCGGGACCTGGTTCCGTCAATCTCAGCACGACCACCGATCCCTACCAACCCGCGGAAGCACGGTATCGGCTTACTCGGGCGTGCCTCGGGCTCTTGGCGGAGGCGGGGAGACCGGTGTCGATCCTCACCAAGTCCCCTCTGGTGACCAGAGACCTCGACATCCTCGCGCGATTCCCCGACGTGGAAGTCGGATTTTCCATCGCGTCAGTGAATCAGGAGCTGATCAACTGGTTTGAGCCCGCCACGCCCCCCGTCGCGGCACGACTCGATGCGCTCTCGATGCTGGCCGATTCAGGCATTCGAACCTACGCCTTCCTCGGACCGCTGCTGCCCTTCCTGAGCGACTCCGAGGAGGACATCGGGCGGCTGGTGGCCGAAGTAGCCCGCAGGGGAGTGTCGTCACTGATCGCGGACAGCATGAACCTGCGAGGTGTCGCCGTGCAACGGATGTGCCGCATTCTGTGCGGGCGGCGGCCCGACCTCGTGGTGCGTTATCGTGCGATGAGCCAGGGGCGCACAGCCTACCACAGGTCGCTTCGCGAGGTTGTTCGCGCCCAGGCCGCACGGTACCGGCTCGAGGTCGTCATGTAGGGAGTTCCACGCCGCGGACCCGTGGGCCACCACAACCTTCGGGATAGCCCGATCGGTGGCCGTCGAGAGGACGATCAGGGATCCCGCGGGTGAAGGCGCGGAGCGAGCCCCGCGAGTGCGGCCTCGATTACCGGCATGAGCGATTCAGTCGTGAGGGATCTGGCTCTGGCCGTGACGGCGTCCAGTGCGGCGGCGCCAAGTTCCTTCTCGAGCTCCTCCATTGCATCGGCTGCCTCACGCCTGGCCTTCGATTTGGCATCGCCGCTGGCAAGGATAAACGCGTGAAGCAGGGCGGCATGCTCGTGGGCGCCGAGGTGCTGCATGATTGGCGCGAAGCGGCCCGCAAACCCGACGATCAATGCCCTCGCGTTGATCTCCACGGCGATCCGCAACCCCTCCCCATACGCCTCGATCGCTGAATGGGCGGCGCCATTCGCACGGTGCGCATCGCCCGCCTCTTCGAGCGCCGTACAAAGACTCCATCTCTCCCCGAGTTCGCGGAACAGCGCTACCGCGGCGTCCACGCTGGCGATCGCCTGTTCCCGTTCGCCAAGGGCCTGGCACGCCCGCGCCAGGGCAACAAGCGCAAGCCCTTTTCCCCTTCGCTCGCCGGTCTTCTCATGGATCTCCAGGCTCTCACGATTCAGGCGCTTCGCCTCGCCGTGGTTCCCCGTGACGCCCTCCAGAGTGCCCATCTGGTAGAGCGCATGGGCGGTGCCATGCTCGTCACCCATCTCCCGCGCGACCTCGAGGCTCTCGCGGTAGCACTGCCGCGCGGTGGTGAAATCGTCGAGGGAGAACGCGACGTTCCCGAGGTTACCCAAGGCCGTCCGAATCCCGCGCCGGCTCCCTATCTCGCGATTCACCGCGAGTGCAGCCTGGTAGTGCTCCCGGGCAGGAGCCATTTCGCCGAGGCAATAGGAGGCGTTCCCGAGATTGTTCAGGGCCATGGCGACGGTGCGGCGGTCCCCGGCTTCGCCCAGGATGGAGAGCGACCGAGCATGCCACGTCTGGGCGTTCGCGTACCCACCCCGATACATCTCGATGCTCCCCATCGCGTCACAGCACTGGGCGAGAAGCAAGTGGTCGCCGCAGGCGGTCGCATGCCGCAAGGCCTCTTCGAGCAACGCAGCGGCGTCCTCATAGTGACCCTCCCTGCCCGCATTCCCCCCAAGGCCGAGCAGTGCCATGGCCAGGTCGCGCGGAGTCCCATGTTCTCGAAGAAGCCCCATCGCTTCCTCATACCGATCGCGGGCGACGCCGAACTTGCCGAGTGCCTGATTCGTGTCGGCCTGGAGCACGAGGGCCACGCCGAGCAGACGCCGTACCGCGTCGACGGCGCCCGTCCCTCCGCCCGAGGCGGCCCGGAGGACCTGGATGGCCTGATCGAGCGTCTGGCCGTCGACCGCCAGCCACCCGCGACCGTGAAGGAACGCATGCAGCGCGGAGAGAAAGCCTTCCAGCGCGTCGAGTTCGAGATGCGTCAAGGCCCAGTCAAGCCCGATCCGCATGTTGGCGAGCTCCTCCTCCATCTCGTCGAACACGGCCTCGGCGCCGCGCTGGTGGAGCCGTCCACGTCGTTCACTGACGTACCGGGCGAAGTAATCGGCGTGGACCTGCCGGGCCTGCCGCAGCGCCTCCCCGTCGAGGGAGAGCTGACTCCCCACGAACTGCCGAAGGAGCTCGTGCAGGTGGTAGCGATCGGTCGTGTCGCGGGAGATCAGTGACCTGTCCATCAGCCCGGCGAGGAGGTGAAGATCGGCGCCGATGTACTCCGCTGCCTCGCGACGGAAGCCGTGACCGAATACCGAGAGACGTCCCACCACAGACCGTTCGCGATCACTGAGGCGACGCCATGACTGGGAGAGCACGGCAGTCATGCTTCGGTGGTGCGCGGGAACGTCGCGTGCCGATGTGGTGAGAATGCCGGCATCTCGTTCGATCTCAGCGAGAATCTCGGCGCATGTCAGGACCCGAGCCCACCCCGCGGCCATTTCAATCCCCAGCGGGAGGCCCTCCAAGAACCGGCAGATGCGAACCACCGACGCCACATCCGTGACCGCGGCCGCAACTGTGGCATTCATGCGATTCGCGTGCTCCAGGAAGAGTCGAACGGCGTCATACTCCACGACGTCGTCGCCCGTGTCGTGAGGGGGCACTGGAAGCCCTCGCACCGGCATCACGTGTTCGTAGCGCAGGTCGAGTCGCTGCCGTGAAGTGATCAGCAGCTTGAGGCCGCTGGTCCGCGCGAGGAGTTCCGTCACGATGGGTGCGCCGTCCAGAAGCCGGTCGAAGTCGTCCAACACGAGAAGGAGTTGCTTGCCGCGGAGGAATCCCGCGAGCTGTTCCGTCGGGTCGCGTCGCCCGGAGAGCTGAAAGGCCAGCGCGCTGGCGATTGCCAAGGGGATGAACGCGGGAGACTGGACAGGATTCAGCGGCACGAGGCAGGATCCGTCGACGAACAGCCGCGCCAGCTCTTTCGCGGCCTCGTATGCAAGGTGGCTCTTGCCGACTCCCCCGGGGCCCGTCAGGGTGAGCACCCGGCACGACGACTCGCCCAGCATGGCGCCTATGGCATCCAACTC
>JALOPK010000204.1 GCA_025453925.1 Candidatus Eiseniibacteriota bacterium
GCCCACGATCTCGGCATCGAGGTCGTCCTCGACCTGGTGATCAACCACACCTCGCTCCAGCACCCATTCATGAAGGATGCGCTGCGGTACGGCGAACACTCGGTCTATCGCGACTACTACCTCTGGAATCCCGACGGCACGTTTCAAAGCTACTGGGCGGACCTGCCGAACCTCAACTACGGCAACTCGGAGGTCTGGGACTACTTCATCCGCGCCTCACAGTACTGGGTCGAGGTTTTCGACATTGACGGCTATCGCTGCGATGTCGCCTGGGGTATTCAGGAGCGTACACCCGGGTTCTGGCAGGCGTGGCGGGATTCCCTCAAGGCCACCAAGGACAATGTGCTGCTCCTGGCCGAAGCCTCGATCGAGGACGCAACGCTCTTCGACGGCCGGTTCGACGCCGCCTACGACTGGGGCTACATGAACCACCTGAAGGGGCTGATGCGGGGAGTCGAGACGCCGCAAGACATCCATGGACACGTGGCGTCATTCCCCGGCACGGGCAGCGGACCGCTCGCCCTTCGGTTCATCGAGAACCACGACGAGACCCGATTCCTCGCGGAGTTCGGCCCTGAGCGTACGAAGACGGCAGCAGCGATTCTCTACGCGTCTCCCGGGCTTCCGCTGCTGTATGCCGGCCAGGAGGTGGGCGAACTCACCCAGCGGTACTACATCAACTGGAGCGACCCCCACCACCTGGAGCCCCTCTATCGGGCACTGGGCGCCATTCGAGAGCGGATGACCTGTCTGCAGCGCGGCGCATACCGGTGGGTGACCAACACCAACTCCGCCAATGTTTACTGCTTCGCCCGCGACACCGCCGAACAGCGGATCTTCGTGGCGGCCAACTGCCGCGCATTCGCCCAGGCGGTGCAACTCACCCTCCCGGTCGATGCGTGGGGTTTGAGTCCCGGAGAAGACTGGGTGGTGTCGAACCTCCTGACGGGCGAGACGGAGGTAGTGACGACGGAAGGGCTGGCCTCGCTCTCACTGACGCTCGACCCGTATGAGGTCATCCTCGCCGCAGTTGCGGACAGCGCCGTGGTGGGCACCGAACCCATGCCCGAACCGGCCGCGCTCCGCCTGGAACTGATGCCTCCGGTCCCCAACCCTGCCCGAGGAGCGACGATGGTGTCATTCACTCTCCCGCGGCCGGATGTTCCGACGTTGGAGCTGTGGGATATGGCGGGTCGCCGGCACGGGCATTTCGAGCCGGGTCGTCCCCTGGCGGCCGGAATGCATTCGCTCTTGTGGAGCGTGGATGGTCTCGGTGGCGTGAGGCCGGGCGCCTACCTCATGGTGCTCCAGGCGGGCGATGAGCGGCGGACTCGTCCGTTGATCATCCTTCCCTGAGCGGGAGTCACCCGGGCAGGCACGAGGAGCGCCTCTCGAGGGTGCGGCGCGCAGTGCATGCGCAGCGAGGCCACGAGTTCCGGTGGGCGGTCTTCGCGCTGCTTGACCAACCACCCGACCGGCGGCAGCTTACTCACTGCCATCATATGTGACTATGGCTGCCGCCCCGGGAATACCGGGAGAGGCCGATCCGTGATTCACCCCGGCACCGGGGAGGGTTCATGCCGCGCCGCGCCACCATCGGGGATCGCCGTCAGTTTGGCTGCCGCGCCGCGGTGCTCCTGGCGATGGCGGCGGGCGCGACGTTCGTGCCAGTCGGCCACGCCTGCACCATCGGGGTCGCCTCCGGCCGGGCGACGTCGGACGGAAGGCCTCTGCTATGGAAGGTCCGCGACCAGGGGGAGTACCCCGACAACCAGGTGATCTGGAACGACAACCCCGCCAACCCCTATCACTTCATCGCGGTCGCCAATGCGGGGGATACCCTTGCATGGATGGGAGTGAACGAGGCGGGCTTCGCCATCGTGAACTCCAACTCCCTCGACCTGGTCGGCAGGGCGGACTTCGGCAATGGCTCTCTCATGCATCATGCGCTGGGACACTGTGCCACCGTCGACGAGTTCTCGCGTCTGCTCGACAGCACCAGCGCATCCGGCATGCGCGACGTGCACGCCTGCTACGGCGTGATCGACGCCGGCGGCGCCGCGTGGATGTTCGAGGTGGAAGACACCTCGTTCTGGGGATACGACGCGGATGAGGCGGCCGAGGTCGTGGACGGCGTCATCATCCGCACCAACTTCTCCATGGCCGGCGGGGGCGCCAACGGGATGGCGCGCTACCTCCGATCCGTCGCGCTGATCGGGGACTTCTGCGCCGGTGACAGTCTCAACTATCGCAGCCTCCTCACCTACCACGCGCGCGACTTCTCCGACGCCAACAGCGAGCCTATCCCGGTTCCTTATCCCGGGCAGTGGAACCAGAACGTCCCCTATGGCTACTTCTGGACCCATCTGAGCATCTGTCGCGAGGGTTCGGTCTCCGGGGCGGTATTCCGGGGGGTCGAGCCCGGCCAGATGCCGTGGCAGACGACGATGTGGTCGCTGCTGGGCCAGCCCGCGTCCGCGATCGCGGTGCCGATATGGCCCGTGGGGAGCCCGCCGTCCGCCTTGGCTGGCGCACCCACCGCTCCCCTGTGCGACACGGCGAACCTCATCCGCGACCTGCTGTTCGATTGTGCCTATGACGACTACCTCGATTCCTACAAACTGCGGACCGAGACGGGCCGCGGGCTGTGGGGGCTCATTTTCCCGGTCGAGGAGTCGCTTTTCGACGCCGCCGACCAGCTCGATGCCGCATGGCGCCTTCGGCGCTCCTCGGTTGCCGACCCCGCCGCGGCCTCCTCGATGCTCGCGGAACAGGCGCTGCTGTGTCTGGAGGACGCCTTTGCCGCCCTTGGTGCCGCCGAGCCCGTTGATGACCTGTGCGCGGAGCACACGGACGGCGGAATGATGATCACGTGGGAGCCCGTGACTCGAAGTGTCGCGGGCACTCCTCTCGCTGCAACCGAGTACGAGTTGGCGTGTGCGAACACTCCCGGCCCATCCTCCGGTGGCGAGCCTCGGACGGCAACGACTGAGCCCCGGTGTGTGATCCGGCCCGCCCCTCTCTCCGGATTCTTTTGCCGGGTCACCGCCCGGTCGAATGCCTCATCATCCATTGGCCCCTGGGTGTGGGTGTGCCCTCTTGGTGAGTAGCGATCTCGCCGGGCTGCCCGGGGATCTCTCAGCACTCACTCCCATGTGTCATTCCCGTACCCATACCCGCACACGTGTACGTACCTGTCCCCGTACACGTACCCATACCCGTACACGTGTACGTACTTGTTCCCGTACACGTACCCGTACCCGTACTCGTTCCCATACCCCTTCCGAACTCCTCTCTCCCTGGTCCTTGGAGTCATGATGAAGCTACACGCTTGTGTCCTCGTTTTCGCGGGAGTGATGCTGACCGTCCTGCCAGCCTCCGCATCCGGGCTCCGCCCAGATACGACCTGGGTGGTGACCTTCGACCACGATTTCTACAACTGGGCTGACCCCCATATCCAGACCTTTCAGCTTCCACCCGATTCGTTGATGTGGGAGAAAATCCTGCTCTACTACAAGATCCAGTGCCCGCCGCTCCCCGGCGATTGCGACCCGTGGGACCGACTGGGCCACATCCGGGTCGTGACCACCGACACATCCGGCACCGAAGTCCATACCGAAATCGCCCGCATCGTGACCCCGTACGACATCACCGGCGGTACGCGCCCCGACTCGTGCATCTGGGAGCTTGACGTCAGCGACTACGAATCGCTCTTGCACGACAGCGTGACGCTCCGCCATCAGATCACGACGTGGATCGGGGGCAACAAGGGCTGGATCGTGACGGTCACGTTCGCGTTCATCTCGGGCGCGACACCCCTCGAGCCGTTCCAGGTCACGAACCTGTGGACCCACGAATACTTGGTCTTCGGAGATCCCGACAACCCAATCGAGTCCTTCCTGCAGCCCGTGGCGGCGCCGATACCGCCCGAGGCACAGGGGGCGAAAGTCCGCGCCATCACCACCGGCCACGGTCAGGGCAACACGGGCAATGCCGCCGAGTTCTCCAACAAATGGCATGAGGTCAGCGTCGGGGCCGAAGTCTACAGTCACAATCTGTGGCGAAACGACTGCAACCTGAATGAGTGCAGCCCTCAAGGCGGCACCTGGACCTATGCGCGCGCCGGCTGGTGCCCGGGCGACAAGGTGATCCCGTGGGACGTGGACGTATGGCACGCCGTGACCCCTGGAACTTCAGTATCCATCGACTACAACATCCAGCCGTACATCAACTACTGCCGGCCCACGAACCCGGATTGCCGGGATGGCGTCACCTGCACCGATTGTGACTAC
This sequence comes from Candidatus Eiseniibacteriota bacterium, assembly GCA_025453925.1. GTDB lineage: Bacteria > JAFGKV01 > JAFGKV01 > JAFGKV01 > JAFGKV01 > JAFGKV01. The sequence continues at coordinate 4,293 of JALOPK010000204.1, forward strand.
AACTACACGGGGCACACCGAGCCAAACTACTGCCTCCACGCGCAACTCATCCTCTATCGCGAGCGCATGATGCACCTGTCGGGCACACGATCAGCCAACGGCGTGCTTCTCTCCTGGCCGGCCTGGCCGGGAGCGGCGGCCTACTGGGTGTTCGGCGAGGCCAATACCCCGTACTTCGAGCCGGTGCTGACGCCGCCCCATCCCAACAGACTCGCCGTGCTCGATTCGGACGTCACAAACTGGGACGCCATCGGAGGAGCGGGCGATCCGCTCAACAACTGGACCTACGTGGTCTATGCCGTTGACGACGCGGGGTTGGTCTTGGGCAAGTCCACCCGCGTGGGAGAACATGACTTCGCAGGGGAGATCCCCGGCGGGAGGTGAGCCAGGAATTCGAGGGGCTTGACTGACTTCGGGAACCCCCGCAATGTCTGGCCATTCATCGTGTGGTCAGTGACCCTCACCTCAAGGAGGATTCGATGCGTGCACTTGCTGTTGTGTTCGTGATTGCCCTCGCTTTCCCTGCACTGGCGTGGGAGAAGTCGGCGGATCTCGGCCTGACCTTCAACCAGACGGCCTACAGCAACTCATGGACGGGCGGTGAATCCGGCGCCATGACGTGGGCATTCACGGGTAACTTCGCGGCACAGAAGCAGATGAGCCCCAAGGTCCACTGGGGCAACCAGCTCAAGCTCCAGTTTGGACAGACCCACAATCAGGCCACCGCGGCAGACGGCACCAAGTCGTGGGAGTCTCCCAAGAAGTCATCGGACCGGATCTTCCTGGAGAGCATCGCCAAGCTGACGCTGGGCGCGGCGGTGGATCCGTATGCGGCATTTGCGTTCGAGAGCCAGTTCCTGGATGCGAGCGTGCCGGCGGTGAAGCGTTTCCTCAATCCGATGCTCCTCACCGAGTCGGTTGGCGCGGGGCGCACGCTCATCAAGAACGAGAAAACGGAACTGGTCTCCCGGTTGGGCTTCGCGCTGAGGGAACGATTCGATCGGGTTGTTGTCTCCGAGGTGCCCGAGAAGACCGACATGGAGACCACAACGGACGGCGGCATCGAGTGGGTGACCGACTTCAGCCACACCTTCGGGTCGAATGCAAAGTACGTCTCGAAGCTGCGTGCATTCCAGGCCTTGTTCAGCAGTGCCGCCGATGATCTCGAAGGCCTTCCCAACGAGGACTACTGGAAGACCGCCGACCTGGCGTGGGAGAACACCCTGTCTGCGAGTGTCGCGAAGTACCTCCAGTTCTCGCTCTTCACCGAGCTTCTCTACGACAAGGAACTCGACCTCCGCGGCCGCTTCCGCGAGGTTCTGGGCATCGGCCTGGCCTACAAGCTTTTCTGAAGGACCACGGGCGGGCACAGAGGCCCGCCCTTCCATCGCGAACCGACCAGATGTAGGGGCAGGACTCCGTCCCTGCCCGTCAGCCATACCCCATATCGGAAGCCGAACACGCTCCGGCGTCGGGAACGCACCGCTGCGCGGCGATTGATGGCGCGGGAGGTCCGGCCGTCCGGTAGGGGCAAGGCTCTGCCCTTGCCTAGGGGCGGAGTCAACGCTCCGCCCCTACACTGGGAACGGCAAGATCCCCACGACCCGCTTGCTCCACTTCCATGCTCCCCATACCTTTCTGCCCGCTGGAGTATGGGCGAGTTACGCCCGCCGGCATCTGCGCATACCCGGGACATACCGGGCCTGTCCTCATCTGCTCGAGAGGAGTGCCGCCATGGGTCGGTCGCGCAATGTCCTTCTGTCGGTCCTGATGCTGCTCTCGGTCGTGGGTT
>JALOPK010000205.1 GCA_025453925.1 Candidatus Eiseniibacteriota bacterium
CCGTTCTACTGGAGGATTTTGCCGATCACGCCGGCTCCCACCGTCCGGCCTCCCTCGCGGATCGCAAACCGCAACCCCTCTTCCATCGCTATCGGCATGATTAACTCTATCTCCATCGTGATGTTGTCTCCCGGCATCACCATCTCCACACCGTCCGGCAACTTCACATTCCCCGTCACGTCCGTCGTCCGAAAGTAAAACTGCGGCCGATACCCATTGAAAAACGGCGTGTGCCGCCCACCCTCGTCCTTCTTCAACACGTATACCTCTCCCGCAAACTTCGTGTGCGGCTTCACGCTCCCACTCGCCGATATCACCATCCCCCGCTCCAACTCCTCCTTCTCCACTCCTCGCAGCAGTAACCCCACATTGTCCCCCGCCTCCGCATAGTCCAGTATCTTCCGGAACATCTCCACCCCCGTCACCACCGTCGGCTTGTGCAGCCCCATCCCCACTATCTCTACCTTGTCTCCCATCTTCACCTTCCCCCGCTCCACTCGCCCCGTCCCTACCGTACCCCGCCCCGTTATGCTGAATACGTCCTCCACCGGCATCAAAAACGGCTTGTCCACCGCGCGCACCGGCATCGGTATGAATCTGTCTACCGCCGCCATCAACTCCAATATCGACTTGCAGTCCTCACTCTCCGGATCCCCACTCTGCAACGCCTTCAACGCACTCCCTCGTATCACCGGCGTCTCGTCCCCAGGATACTCATACTTGCTCAGTAACTCCCGTACCTCCAACTCCACCAACTCCAATAGCTCCGGATCCTCTACCATGTCCACCTTGTTCAAATACACCACCATCGCCGGCACCCCCACCTGCCTCGCCAGCAATATGTGCTCCCGCGTCTGCGGCATCGGCCCATCATCCGCCCCCACTACCAAAATCGCCCCGTCCATCTGCGCCGCACCCGTTATCATGTTCTTGATGTAGTCCGCATGCCCCGGACAGTCCACGTGCGCATAATGCCGATTGTCCGTCTCGTACTCCACGTGCGCCGTCGCTATCGTGATCCCCCGCTCCTTCTCCTCCGGCGCCTTGTCTATCTGATCAAACGGCACAAACTCACTCAATCCCCGCTTCGACAACACCAACGTGATCGCCGCTGTCAACGTCGTCTTCCCATGATCTATGTGCCCTATCGTCCCCACATTCACGTGCGGCTTCCGCCTCTCAAATCGCGCTCGTGCCATCTCCGTGACCTCCTCGTCAGGCCTCACCACGAATGTGCCCGCCTCGCAGTGCTCTGGGGTCTGGAGCGGGAGACGGGATTTGAACCCGCGACTTGCAGCTTGGAAGGCTGCCACTCTGCCAACTGAGTTACTCCCGCATCGCGCTGGCGTCTGCAGTGTGGGTGGTGGGGGGGGAAGGATTCGAACCCTCGAAGGCGTCAGCCAACAGATTTACAGTCTGCCCCCTTTGACCACTCGGGAACCCCCCCACAAGAGAGTACCCAGTCGGCCGTGGAGCTGGCGATAGGACTTGAACCTACAACCTGCTGATTACAAGTCAGCTGCTCTACCGAGTTGAGCTACGCCAGCGCACGAGCGCGGCCCCAGAGACAGCCCGAAAACGGACAGCCCGTCACTTTACATTGTGCCATACCGGATGTCAAGGGCAAGATTGGGGAGTGGACTCAGAGCCCCAGCTCAAGCTGAACTGCGCGGCGGAGCTGCAGTCTTGAAGTGGTGAGAACCTCTCGAGGAATAACGTCCGCGAAACTGGAAAGGCTTGAGGGAGGCCCACTCCAGGTCAACCCCAGATATGCGCGCGCCCTGGTCATGGCGACATAGCAGAGTCGTCGTTCCTCATCGATGTCGGCATCGGCCAGAGGGAGAAGACCATTTCGGAACCCGGTGACGAACACCGCGCCGAACTCGAGGCCCTTGGCCGCATGCATGGTGAGAATGCGGACGGCATCCGCACGGACATCTGCGACCCCCGTCTCCCGCTCGGTCACTACTCTGGCGACGAACCCGCCGATGTCCGGGGTCTCATCGGCCAGTTTCGCAAGCGCTTCCATTCGGTGCGGGTCAATGTCGGTAGCCAAACCCCTCGCGGCGAGCTGTGCCAGAGCGTCCGCGGACGAGCCCCTGCACAGACGAAGCAACCCGGCCTCTTCGCTGTTGGTCAGAGCAGCGGGGGAGGATCTCCCGGCAGTCCACCCCGATGCCATCAGTCGATCCGCAAGACTGGCGGGCTCCAGGCTGAGGCGAAGCCACGCCAGGATTTTCGCCACAGCGGGATCCTCGGACAGCGTCGAAGCACGTGTCGTTCGGCACGGAATGCCAGCTGCGGAAAGAGCCTCGGCGAATGATCGCATCATGTTCGCGGTCCGCACCAGCACGGCGACGTCGCCGAAACCCTGAGCAGTCGGCTCGCCGCCCGAACTGTCAAGCAGCGAGACGCCGCCCAGCAAATCGCGGATCTTACCCGCCACCATCCGCGCTTCTCCTTTGACCGTGCCTGCTCTCAGCAGCTCAACCGTGCCGTGATGCGCCACCTCGGAATGCATGGGAGGCTGCCGACCGGCCACCGCATCCGCGGCCCGCAGGATCGGCGCGGCGCAGCGGTAGCTCCCGGAGAGGTGCATGACCCGACACCCCGGATGATCCCGGGTGAATCGGTGGACGAGCCGTGGGTCTCCACCCCGGAACCCATAGATGGCCTGGAATGGGTCGCCGATCACCATCGCGGATTGACCGATGGCCGTCAAACGGGCGATCAGCCGGTATTGCAGCGGGTCAAGATCCTGAAATTCATCAACGAAAAGGTGGGCACCGGGCGGCCATCCGGGGCTCCCCGAGAGGTCGGTGGCGCGCTGAATGAGATCGTCGTAGTCACAAGCCCCCGCCTGCTCCTTGATGGCAGCATAGGTGTCCAGAAGCATGTTGACATCCAGGAAAGAATCCCCTGGTGGCCGGCCGCCGAGTCTCAATGCCGAGACCCGCTGCACCAGCCTCTGCGCCCTGGCGCGGGAGACAGGATGCCCCGCTCCTGCCAGTGCGAACTGCAACAGCGCACCACGTTGGGCGTCATCGTGTAGGTTGACCCTTTGTCCCGCCCTTGACAGCAGGCCGTGGGCGAACTGATGAAGCGTGCCAGTCCACAACCGCGGGCTGCTGCCCAGCCCCTCCAACCGCCCCTCCAGCTCCCGGGCGGCAGCCCGGGTGAAGGTGATCCCGATGACGGGCGCTTCGCCTTTACGCATCAGGGTTTCGCGCATGCGCTGTGTGAGCAGACGCGTCTTGCCGCTCCCCGGCCCGGCAATGACCGCGAGGAAACCCTCCCCGGCCTCTCGAACCTCCTCCGGGCGACCGCCACTCCGGTGGACGGGCGGGGTTGTTGCCAGCTCCAGGTCGAGTTGAGCGGCGGCCCGGCCTTCCCGCAGGGTTTCCGGCTCGGCCGACCCCAACACGCGAATGACCCCGTATTGACCGTCAAATCCTCCCTCCCTGGTGACGTGTCCACTCCTGACATTCGCGACCGCTTCCGCCATTCGATCGCCTCCCGCGCGCTCCAGCGCATCGAGAGGCGCATCCACGAGGATGAAGAGCTCGGGACCCAGGGCGCGCAGCAGGTGGTCATACGCCGTGCGCACGGTGCGTGTGGCGGGGCCCACTCGCAGCACCTGGCCGAGGATCTCAACAAGCGGCACCAGCCGTGAGAACCCGGGCCTTGAGGGCGGTGCCAACCCTGAAGGACGATCCGCCAGCTCGGACACGCGGTGCATGACGCCGATCGTGAGCGCCCCGCCGCAGACCGGGCAACGCCCCGCATGACGACGCGTGTCCTCCGGCTCCAGCCGTACTCCGCAGACACGATGGCCGTCAAGGTGGTACTTCCCCTCCTCCGGGAAGAACTCGATGGTCCCTTCGATCGTGCCAGCCCTCCCCCGCATCGCATCCTTGATGCTCTCGAAGGTGGGATCGCACTGGAACACCGTGGCCTCGCGACCCAGTTTGTCCGCGGAGTGAGCGTCGGAGTTGGAGAGTATGGCGAATCGGTCCAGGGAGGACAGCCTCCAATTCATGGCCGGGTCGGATGAGAGCCCCGTCTCGACGGCGAACACATACTGACTCAGGTCGCGGTAGCACTCCTCAATGCTGTCATAACCGCTCCGGGACCCAAGGGCCGAGAACCAGGGAGTCCAGATGTGCGCCGGAATCAGGAATGCCCCGGGATCGGTCTCCAGAACTGTCTCCAGGAGATCCCTGGAACTCAAACCCAGAATCGGTCTGCCGTCTGACTCCACCGAACCGATCCTTGACAGTGAGGACGAGAGTTTCGCGGCCGCCGCAAAGGACGGGAGGCACACCAGATGGTGCACCTTCCGCACTCTCCCGTCGGAGTAGATCGTGCTGATTTCCACGGTCAGCATGAAGCGGATGTCCCGGCCGGCGACGGGGACCTGGGACAGCGTTGCGACCCGCGAGGGGTGCAATCTGAACAGGCCGTCTTCGGCGGGAACCAGCGCGTCCTGTGCTTCCGCCCGCCATGCGGGGTGAACGATATCTCCCGTTCCCACGATGTCGATGCCCTTGCAGCGCGCCCAGTGATGGAGGCTGCCCAGAGTCAGGGAACGGCTCGTGGCTACGGAATTGCGGCCGTGGAGGTGCAGATCGGCGACGAGTCTCATCTGGCGCCCCGTACTGCGAGAGGGCACGAGACGGCGCTCGATCCTCTCCGGCCACACCGTGGGACACGACCCGCCGGGACGCGTCGGCGAACAGGTGACGCAGGCCGGGTCTTCGATATCTTCTTCACGTGCTTCGTATCATCCACCATGAACATCCATCGTTCCGGGAGTACCGTGTGATGAACACCGAACCGTCGAATGTGCGCCCCCTGGACCGTGCAGGCAACGGCGGCTCGACCGGGGAGCTGGCCCACGCAGCAGCCGTGCTCAAGGCCATGGCGCATCCGATCCGGCTCGTGGTCATCTGCGGTCTGCTGCGGCAGCCCTCCACCCTCACCGAGATCAGCATCGCCCTCTCGATCCCCTCTTCGACCATGGCGCAGCATCTGAACGTGCTGCGCCACGCGGGCATTATCCGTGGCGCCCGCCTCGGACGGGAGGTACGATTCTCCGTAGTGGACGACTCCGCGCGAAGCATCATGAGCCTCCTCTGCCGGCGATTCGCCGGATCCCCTTCTTGGTCTGACCTGGCGTCCCACTGCACTCCCGGCGATCTCCACGCTGAGGGCTGACCTTCCGACAGACGGTGACGTCGAGGGCATCCCGGTGGAGTCACGCCACGGGCTCACTCCCTACGAGAGCAACCGACGCCCCCCCTGTCGGCTGCCGACGAGAGGCACACCGGCTGGAGCGGGCGCGTGATCCAATGGTATCCAGAGCGACCCCATGGTGAGGGTTTCTCCCGGGAATAGGATTGCACGGGGCACGGCGAATCCGTCTGCGGCGCCAAACAGCCGCAGATCGGGTCTATCGTCGGCAATGAGCGGCCAGGAGATAACAGGTGTTCCCGCACCGGGGACGCGGGACAGGGGAACGGTTCAGTTGGCGACAGGATTGCTCAGGGCCAGCAGCGTGCAGAACCGATCGAGGGCGCGGTCCATCACCGTGCCGGGCCCCGGGTAGCCGTTGATCATCACAGAGAAGACGAGCTGATCTCCCGCCACAGTCGTGGCGTAGCCCGACAGGCATCGTACCCCCTGCATCGAACCGGTCTTGGCGCGGACTCGCCCTTCGGCGGGCGAGCCCACGAGCCGCTCCTCCATGTTCCCGCTACGGCCTGCCGCCGGGAGGCTTGCCGCGAAGGCCTCTCCCCAGGAGCGTTCGCGGGCCCTAAGGAGAAGCGCGGCCATGAAAGAAGGGGAGGAGAGATTCAGCCGTGACAGGCCGGAACCGTCTGCCATGCTCAGGCCATCTCTCGGCACGCCCAACATGTCCAGCGTCTGGTTCACGACCTCGATCCCTGCGGCAGGGCTCCCGTCTCCCCCCCGCTCTCGTCCCATCATCCTCAGGAGCTGCTCTGCCCAAAGGTTCTTGCTGCGATGATTGATGACCTCCGTGAGACTCGCAAGAGTCGGAGACACATGGGAGGCCACGCGAAGCACTCCTGTGCCGTCGGCGCACCCGACTGCCGCCTCCCCCACCACGGTGATACCCCTTGAACACAGGGCAGCGCGGAGTTCCGCGGCGGCGATGTGCGGAGGATCCGTCACGACCACCGGCAACCTGACCGCTCGCCCATCGGCGGGGACGGCTCCCGACACCGTCACGCCGCCGCCCGGCGGCCACGTGAGCCGCAATGATCGAATCCCTTGGGCCTCGACGGTCCGGACGTCGCACGTGATGCTCGCTCCGGCGCTGGCAGGTTCAGCTCTCCACTGCGCGACGCTGCCGGGGCGGGAAGGCGTGATGCTCACGTCCGCAGTGTTGTCCCGGAAGCAGAGACCAGATGTCGGCGCGGCGAAGCCGAAGCCAAGATCATCCCAGGCCCATCCCGCGCCGGGCATGCCGGGAGGGAAGAAGTCGCTGCACCCAAGAACGCCGCCGGAGATGACACGAATGCCCCGGGCTTCAACGCTGTCACACCATGCCTCCAGCGGCGCCGGGCCTCCCGCCTCCAAACTCGCGAACGAGGGGTCGCCTCCGCCGACGATGACGAGATTCGCCAGGGCGGTATCACCCTGGAGGATGCCGTCGAGCACCAGCTCAGTGAGAAACGTGTGGCCGGGGCCAAACCGCTCCAGGGCGCAGGCGGTCGTGATGAGCTTGATGTTGGATGCGGGAACGAAGAGCGTGGTGGGATTATGGCGAAGGATGACCTCACCGGAGGTCGCGACGACCAACGCCCCCCAACTCGCTCCTTCGTGTGCCAACGGTTCGAGTGCAAAGGCAACCTGATCGCGCAGCCATGTCCGACCATTCGGGCTCCCGGTAACATGGCCGGACGCGCACCCTACGACCGTCGCCGCCAGCAACGCCCCGATTCGCGACGCGAAGCGTGCCGCCCGAGGGCGAATGCCGAAGCGACGTGTACGACGGGTGCTCACGCGGGAAAGGCCTTGTTGCGCTGCATGCGCGGGGACGCA
>JALOPK010000206.1 GCA_025453925.1 Candidatus Eiseniibacteriota bacterium
GGCGGCCAGGAGCGGACTATGCTGAATACGATCACCGAGCCGACCTGGGTGATTGATGTCGCTGCCGCGACACGGGACATGATCCTTGAGCGCCTCGTGGCCCTGATCGCACCACGGTTGGGAGACCTTCCCTCGGGCCGCGTGCTCCAAGCGGTACTTCAGCGGGAGCGGCAATGCCCGACTGTGGTGAGTGACAACCTCGCCGTGCCTCATGCCCGGCTGGCGGGGCTGGCGGGCTTCTATGTGGGGCTTGCCAGAGTGAGCGAGGGTGTGGAGTTCGCGCCGGGGCAGCGAGTGCGGATGGTCTGCCTTCTCCTCGGGCCGGACGGCAACCAGAAGCAATACCTCGACGTGCTGGCCGCACTCCTTCGCGTGTTTCAGGAGAAGGAAGGCAAGCTCCTCCGCGCAAAGTCGCTGCCTCACTGTCGGTGGTGCGCAGCGACGGAAGGGAGGCAGAAACGGGTGACGAGGTGGGCGGGCCGTGTTATGCACGAATCGTGAGCGGCCCCGGAGAGGTCATCGCGGACCCCGTGATGAGCGCCGGCGGCCGAAAGCTGATTCACGTGCCCGAAACCTCCGTGCCCACGTTCTGGCTTCCCTGTGATTCGCTGGAAGGCAGCGTGGAGCTGCTCGCCTCGTGGCACTCGCTTGATGGGCGCCCTCATGAGGCGCGCAAGCTGCTGACGATACGAAACGTGGAACTCCGGCTCAGGGTTCAGGTACTGCCGGAGTTACCCCCGGAATGCACCCTGTACGCGGCCGGGAGCCTCCAGGCCCTGGGGAGACTTCCAGATGGAACGTGGCAACCGCGCGCTTTCCCCATGACTCCGCTCGGAAGCGGCCACTGGTTCGGCATGACGACCGCGGGGCCCGGTGATCGCTGCACCGTCGAGTTCACGTTGGGAGGATGGGGCACGAAGGGCCGGAACGCGAGCGGCTCTGTGGTCAAAGTCTCCAGCCCTCTTGTGGCCAACACGGGGTGTGCGGTCCTGGTGGACAACTTCGGTCGGCGAAGAGGGTCGCCCGGGGCGATTACGGAGCATCTCTCGGTAGGCGGCGCAGAAGGCGACAGGCTGGTGCTGGCCTTCCGAGATGAAGGTGAGCCACGGGAGGTGCGGATCGGGCCGAGTCCCGAGAAGCTCTCGCCGCGACGACTTCGCCGGGACGAGGGGGGGGCGTATGTCGAGTTGGCCGACGTCAGGCCCGGTGAACAGCGATGGTACCGCCTTGATCCCGGGGGGGAACCCCGGGTGATCAGCATTCCGGATGAACGGGAGATCACCTTCTGCGTGCTGGGCGACATCCAGGGCCATGCCGGCGTGGTGGAGGCGATGATGTCCCGGGAGAACCCGCACCTCGTCCTGCACGCCGGAGATCTGGTGAATGCGGGATGGGTGGAGGAAGACTGGACCCTGAACATGGAAATCATCCGCGCCGCCGCCGCGCGCGTTCCCTACATGGCGGTGCCCGGGAATCATGAGGAGCAGTCTCCTATCTTCGGTGAGGTTTTCCATTTCCCTCAGGCCGAATACTACTACGCCTTTGCCTTTGGACCTGCGCGCTTCCTCATGCTCGACTCCGAGGCGCCGTACGAACCCGGCACGGTACAACGGGCGTTCGCCGAGTCCGTGCTCACGGCGTGGGCGACCTTTGAAGGCCCGGTGTTCGCGGTGCTCCACGCGCCACCGTACTCGACGGGGCGTCACGGCTCGGATTTCGCTGCCCGCAGGGAGCTCTGCCCTCTGTTGGAACGCGCGGGTGTGTCCGTCGTCTTCTCCGGACACGACCATGGGTATGAGGCCACGGTGCCGCTCCGGGGAGGCGTCCCAAGGGACGATGGGACGGTGTACGTCGTTGCCGCGGGAGGAGGGGCGCGCCTCTACGAAACAAAGCTGGAGCCGCCCGCGTGGAGCAGAGGGAGACACGTGACTCACCACTGGCTGCGGGTACGAGCGACCCGGGAGCGGGTGGAGGTCTCCTGCATCGCCCCGGACGGTACGCCCGTTGACTCCTTCACCGTCACGCCACACCGCCGTTGATGGGCGGATTCGGAGCACCGCCTTGAGTCACGGCGGGCCGAAGGTTCAGCCTCTGGGCCTTCCCTCGGTTCGGGAGCACGCCGTCTTCCGATGCGTGTCCGCATCTCTGGATAGCGGGGTGTCCGAAGATATCGATCTCGTGGTGGTGGCCGTATCGGGTGGTGGCGACTCGACGGCCCTTGCCCTGCTGGTGGACGCGTGGCGCCTGGCGCGTTCGAGGATGGCGATGCTCGCCTACTTCGATCACGAGCACGAGCCAAAGCGGCACGAGTGTGAGTGGCGTCAGGTGAAGGGCCTCGCTCGGAGTCTTGGAATGCCTGCTGCCCGCGGTTCGGCCTGCCTGTTCCGGGCGGTTGAGGGCCGAAGCCAGGAGGAGGTGTGGCGCAATCGCCGTTATGCCTTTCTGCTTTCCCTGGCGGGGAGCACCGGTGTGGTAGTCACCGGCCACACCATGGATGACGTGGCGGAAACCTTCATCATGGCAGCGATGCGGGGCGGCTCCGGCTCGGCGATGGCCGGACCGCGGAGGAGAACGGGACAAATCGTCCGCCCGCTCCTTGACGTCAGGCGGGAGACCCTTCGGGATCTCCTGCGCGTGGCACGGGTTGGTTGGATCGAGGATCCAGGTAACGTGGGAAGCCGGCCCCGTGCCGTGGTGCGCTCTCACCTCATGCCGCTGGTCACGCGCCTCTTCGGCCCACGGGCCGTGGAAGGCCTGGCGCGCAGTGCCGCGATGACGGAGGAATGGACCGATGCCATCGATGCCCAGGCCCGGCGAGCCTGCGGGATGTGCGTTCGCCACCGCCGGCACGATGCCCTGCTTGACCTCCAAGCCTGGAGAGACTATCCTCTCGCCGTCCGCCGCCGGGTGCTCCGGCGCGTCGTCGCGACGTGGTGCGCCAGTCCTGAAGCGTTGCTGTCTGGGCCGGTTGATGAGCTCCTTGGCCTCTGCGAGAGCGACCGGTCGTGGCACCGGCAACTCCCGGGCGGAGCGGAAGCGACACGGTCCGGAGGCGTGGTGCGCATCGGCCGTGTCGCGCCTGTTCCACGGATTCCCGAGACGGCCGTCCCCATCCCCGGCCACGTGGGTGCGGGGGCCTGGCGGATCGAGGTATCGACGCGATGGATTCCCCCGGGCATTCCGCTTCGGCTTCCTGCCGGGAAGACCGTGGCGCTGCTTGACCGTGATGAAATCCGCGAGCCGCTGTCACTCAGGCGAAGGCAGCCTGGCGACCGGTGTGTCCCCATGGGAATGGAGGGCGCGGTCTCGCTGAAGAAATACTTGCGCGACCATGGCGTGCCCCGATGGGAGCGGTGGTCAATGCCGGTCCTCTGCGATGCCGGAGAACGCATCCTCTGGGTCCCAGGGATTGTGCGGAGCAGAATCGCCCCGGTCGTCGCGCACACGACGCGAATTGTCGTGCTACGCGGGGTGCCAAAGATGATGCATGAGGAGGCATTCGGTGGCTGAAAGCAAGCACGGCCCGCGCGGAGATGGCGGACAGGGCCCCTCCCGCTCGGTTCGTCCGGGTCGGGCGATGCTGTTCTGGTTGTTGCTCTTCTCGGTCGTTCTCGTGACCCTCAACGTCCTCGGTATCGGTCGCCCCGTCACTCCCCTGGTGGACTACAGCCAGTTCAAGGAGGAACTGAGGAAAGGCAATGTCAGCCGAGTGACATTCGAAGGGACCGATCTCGTGGCACAACTCTCGTCGCCAGGGTCATTCGTGATCGACGCGAAGACCGTCAAGAGCGATCGCATCCTGTGTACCGTGCCATTTGAGGACCCCACTCTCGTTACCGAACTGGAGGAGCGCGGCATCGCGATCCGTGCCAAACAGCCCTCAATCGGGCTTTTCCAGCTGATACTCGCGAACCTCCCATTTGTCCTGCTGGCCGGCGCCTTCCTGTTCCTGCTCCGTCAGATGCAGGGCGGCACCTCGAAGGCCTTCAGTTTCGGCAAATCCCGCGCGCGTCTCGTTTCCGGAGACAAGCCTGCGGTCACGTTCGCCGATGTGGCCGGCGCCATCGAGGCCAAACAAGAGCTCGAAGAAATCGTGGACTTCCTCAAAGACCCTCAACGCTTTCGGCGACTGGGAGGGCGCATTCCAAAGGGTGCTCTGCTTCTCGGTCCACCCGGAACAGGCAAGACCCTTCTAGCGCGGGCGGTGGCAGGAGAGGCCGGGGTCTCGTTTTTCAGCATGAGCGGGTCCGACTTCGTGGAGATGTTCGTCGGCGTGGGCGCCAGCCGCGTGCGCGACCTTTTTGATCAGGGGAAGCGTCACGCGCCCTGCATCATCTTCATCGACGAGATCGACGCCGTGGGCCGCCATCGCGGCGCGGGCCTGGGAGGCGGCCACGATGAGCGAGAGCAGACTCTGAACCAGCTCTTGGTGGAAATGGATGGCTTCGAATCCGCTGAGGGAGTGATACTGCTGGCGGCCACCAACCGTCCGGACGTCCTCGATCCTGCACTGCTCCGGCCCGGCCGCTTCGACCGTCAGATCGTGGTCGACCGGCCGGATGTCGAGGAGCGGCGGCAGATCCTGGAGGTGCACGTCAAGGAGGTGCCGTTGGCTCCAAACGTCGACCTGTCGACCATTGCCCGGGGCACGCCCGGCATGGCCGGCGCGGACCTGGCGAATCTGGTGAATGAAGCTGCGCTCCTCGCGGCGCGCCGCAGCATGGACTCGGTGTCCATGACCGAGCTGGAAGACGCCAAAGACAAGCTCATGATGGGGATGGAACGTCGATCTTTGATCATCACTGACAAGGAGAAACGCGATATTGCCTACCACGAGGCGGGGCACGTGCTGGTCGCCAAAACGATCCCGGGGTCCGACCCCATTCACAAAGTCACCATCATACCCCGGGGGAGGGCTCTGGGCGTCACCCACTACTTGCCGCTGGATGAACGGCACACCTACTCCCGGCGCTACTGCCTGGACACGCTTGCCGTGATGCTCGGCGGCCGCGCGGCGGACATTCTCGTCGGCGGCCAGCCCACCACCGGCGCGGGGGATGATATTCAGCGGGCAACCGAACTGGCGCGGAGGATGGTCTGCGAGTGGGGGATGAGCGACCGGCTCGGCCCCCTCACGTTCGGAGAGCGCGCGGAACCCGTCTTTCTTGGCCGCGACATCGTGACCCACCAGATGTACAGTCAGGAGACAGCCCTGACCATCGATGCCGAGATCAAGACCATCGTCGATGATGCCTTCGGCAGGGCCAAGGGCATCCTGGCCGAACGGATGGACAAGCTCGACCACCTGGCCATGGCGTTGCTCGAACGGGAAATCCTCGACTCGGGCGAGATCGACCGTCTGCTGAGGGGAGGCTCCGAGATGCCGTCCACGGAGGCCCCGGCAGTCCCCGCATCCGATGCCAGCGATACTGCCTGATCGAGACGGCCGGCTTTGCCTCGTGAGGGAGGACGCCGGCGGCTCATTGATCGTGGAGTATGGCGAGGGACCACAGGGTGCGTACGTTCCCCGCGACGCCGCGAGCGGGGAATCACTGCCAAGAGCCTACGCCCGCTATCGAGATGCCCGGGCAGTGCGGTCCACATGGCGATTTGGCGCGCAACGGCACGACCTGACCGACCGGGTCATGGTCATGGGCGTGCTGAACTGCACGCCTGACTCCTTCTACGACGGGAGTCGGCGCGCATCGGCCCGCGAGGCGGTCGCTGCCGCCCGCGAGATGGTTGAAGCCGGCGTGGACATTGTGGATGTGGGGGGCGAATCCACGCGTCCCGGCGCCGCCGCGGTCTCGCCGGATGAAGAGGGCCGCCGGGTACTGCCCGTGGTCGAAGCGGCTGCCGCCATGGGAGTGCCCGTGAGCATCGACACTCGCAGGGCGGCAGTGGCCCGTCAGGCGATTCGTGCGGGTGCGACGATCGTCAACGATGTCTCCGGATTCAGGGATTCGACGATGGTGGAGGCCCTGGCGGACAGCAGTGCAGGGGCCGTCGTCATGCATATGCGGGGCGAACCCGCCACGATGCAGGACGATCCCAGGTACGACTGGCCTCTCGGCGCAGTCGCGCTCTTCCTCGCCGGTGCGTTGGACCGCCTCGCGGCCGCGGGTGTGGCGGAGGAACGGATCGTCATCGACCCCGGTATTGGGTTCGGGAAAACGCTCGACCACAACATCGAACTGCTCAGGAACATCGGCAGCCTGCGGTATCTCGGGAGGCCGGTCCTGGTCGGGGTGTCGCGCAAGTCGTTCATCGGCGGCATTCTCGGCCTGCCCCCCGACCAGCGGCTCGAGGGGTCTCTGGCGGCCGCCTGTGCCGCCGTGCTGCGGGGCGCACGCATTGTCCGCGTCCATGATGCG
>JALOPK010000019.1 GCA_025453925.1 Candidatus Eiseniibacteriota bacterium
CGACGCCGGCCTCGACCTGGTGGAAGGCGCGACGATCGAACTCTGCGACGGAGAACTGGGTGGCCCCGCCATGGTACCCGTGCCGCATCCGGAGCTCCTGCGGGATCTTCGGGAGGGCGCTCGGGTGCTCTTCGATGACGGGGCGTTGGAGGTGCACGTGATCCAGACGGGCGAGTGTTGTGTGAAGTGCCGGGTCGTTACCGGCGGAACACTCAGATCCCACAAGGGCATCAACGTGCCGGGCGGATCGCTCGCCATGTCCGCCATCACGCCCAAGGACCGGATGGACCTCGCGTTCGCCATCGAGCAGCACGTCGATTTCGTTGCGTTGTCGTTCGTGCGCCGCCCCTCCGACATCCGCGAACTCCGACAACTCCTGGCAGACGGCAGGGCCGACATCGCCGTGGTCGCCAAGATCGAGAAACCGGAGGCGCTCGACGCCTTTGATGACATCCTATCCGAAACGGATGCCGTCATGGTGGCCCGGGGAGATCTCGGCGTCGAAACACCGGCCGAAGAAGTGCCCTTCCATCAGAAGCGGATCATCCGTGCATGCAACCGCGCGGGCAAGCCGGTGATCACCGCCACCCAGATGCTGCAATCCATGATCGAGAACCCCCATCCCACCAGAGCGGAAGCTTCGGATGTGGCCAACGCCATTCTGGACGGCACCGATGCGGTCATGCTCTCGGGGGAGACCGCGGTGGGTCGCTATCCGGTCGAAGCGGTAGAGACCATGGCGCGGATCTGCACCAACGCGGAGTCACACGGCCTCCGGGGCGCCCCCGTCGAAGCGGCGCCCGAAGGGTCGGACGCGGTCACCCGCGCCATCAGCTCAGCCGCGGTCCAGATCGCCCGCGGACTGGACGCAAGGGCCATCGTCACACCGACAATGTCCGGCACGACGGCGCGGATGGTCGCTCGACACCGGCCACCCATGCCGGTTGTCGCGATGACTCCCGACGTGAGGACCCTCCGCCGCCTCGCGCTGGTCTGGGGTGTCGTACCGGTTCTGATGCCCGAACCTGCCGGCACCGATGCACTCATCACCGGCATGCTCGCCAGCGTGCGCGAGCACGGCCTGGCCGCCTGTGGCGAGCGCGTCGTGCTCACCGCCGGGATCCCCTTCGGCGGGGGCGGCCAAACCAATACGCTTCAGGTGCACACCCTCGGGACCTGCTGACGCGGGCAGAATCGGCCGGAGCCTGAGCTCCCGGCGAAGCCGGCGGCCGGCCTGAACGGCCATGGCGTGATCGCGGCCACTCCCGGGGTGGCAGTGAGCGGAACCGCCTGGGTCCCGGGTTGCGCGTCCTGCGCGGAACGACGGTCCAGCATTTCCCCGACGATCAAACTCCACGCTGCACGCAGTATGGCCGGAGGCCCGGCCCGGAGCTGCACTGCCCCATGAGACGTCTACGTTTCCACCCGAGAACTGAACACGGGACATACTTGGGACTCTGGGGGTGAAATGCGGTGGCAGCAGACAGGTGCGCCCTCTTCTGGAATGCGCCGTCCTTTCGCGATGGCCATGTGCGCGCAGGGCAGCACGAGTGCGAACGGAGGATTCGGCGGAGCGGATACCCCTTCTCGCCGAGGGAGAAGGCGGTGTTGAGGGGGCGAGCGTGCTTCCTGGGGCCCATGGCTGAGAGCAGAGAGCCGATAGCCGATAGTCGACAGCCCCCTGCGTGGTGCCCCCTGACCTTCATCCTCTCTCTTCTGGGCGAGGAGACTCAGTGGCACAGCACGGACGCAGATACGCAGACTCCCCAGTACCACCCACCGTGGTGCGTGTGGGCAATAGCCAGCCCCCGGAACGCCGACGGGGCCGTCGGTGAGGACGGCCCCGCCAAGAGAATAGTCGAGAAACGCGCTATGCCGACGGCGGATGGATCACCGCGTCAAGGGCCTTGCGGAACTCCGCATCCGGTCGAACGCCCACGAACTGATTGACGACCTTGCCCCCGGAGAAGAAGGCAACCGTCGGGATGCCGCGCACGCCGAGCTTGCCGGCCCAGACCTGGTTATCATCGACATTGACCTTGGCGAAGACGGCCTTGCCGTCATACTCCTTGGCGAGCTTCTCGATGGTCGGCGCCAGCATGTGACACGGCGTGCACCACGGCGCCCAGAAGTCAACCACCACAGGCACCGGGGTCGCCGGAATGAGCGCGTCCAGCTCCTCGTCCGACAGGTGCTTCACCAGACTGTCTGCGGGGTGATCCTCGTCGGCGTTCTTCTTGAATCGGTCGGTGAAACCCATGATCGACATCCTCTCTGCTGCCCCCGAGCCGGGGGTCACGTGATTGCGTAACAATACCCGTGCCCCCGCCGCCGGGTTCCGCCACGGGCGCCGTCGCAGGAGCCCGGGGCGCGACGGCCTGCCACTCGGCTTCCGGAGGCGGTGGGTGACAGCCCCGCTAGTACTCGGCGGTGACGGTGTAGAAGCCTGAGGGTTCGCCCCCCACGCCGACGTGGGTGAAGCTGGTGCCGATGGTCGCTCCGACCTTGACGCCCGAACCTTGAGGGTATGCGGAACTGTGACGGTACACGTTGTAGTTCGACACTCCTGCCACCGCATTCCACGTGATCACCACATCGTTGCCCGCATTGCTCATGTGCACGTTCTGCACCTGGGCGGGCGGCACCGATGGATTCGTGATCTGAATCACCTCGATCTGGCCGGGATCGTTGGTCCCGAGATTGTAGGGCGCACCCGCGGCCGCGGGCAAGTGCGGGGGATTCACCGGTGCTGAGCCTGCGAGCGATCGGTGGTAATTGAGCACCTGCAGCATCTCGTAGTCAACGGCCACCGGATCTGTGCCGAGGATGATGGTCTTGGGTATGCAGTCCACGGCTGCCTGCGGCCCTTGCCTGCAACAGCCGAAGATGCCGTCGATCATGAACACCCTCTGGATATTGCTGAAGGAGTCGCGGAGATAGGCGTTCAAGCCCGGGATGCCCCTCGAGAGGCCCGTGCCGTGCATGGCGGTGCTGTACACGCCATCGAAGGACCCGTAGTGGTTCTTGAGGACACCGGTGATTGTGGCATCCGAGTGATATCCGAGAATGCCGACATTGATCATATAGTCGGTGTAGTCCGTGATGATGGTGCACGGATGGTGATTGGTGTCCGCACCCGGATGATCGATCGTGTACGTGTGGGAGAGGTCAAAACCGAGCCCGTCTCCGATCCAGCTGTTGCCGATGCCGCCGTGGCTTACGAATGTCCACCAGTCCGTGACGGCATAGTAGACCTGCACGCCGGCCCCGCCCAGATTTATCGTGTAGCCGCTGCCGACCATGGGATCCTTGTCGGTGTCCCACACCATGATGCTCTCCAGCGGGATCTGCCCACCCGTGGTGGGCATCTGGCGGAGACCCTCGACAACGGCGCTGGTGACCGCCGGGTGGACGGTCGCCTTGGCCGTACCGGCGACCGATCCGTTCGACAGGTTCTCCTTCAGGCTGACCTTATGCGATGATGTGATTCCCGGAAGCAGCGAGTACCACGCCTGCCCAATGGTGGGCTGGCCCGTGAGCTGCTTGATGCCGGCGTTGACCATCTGTGTCGCCACACTGGCATTGACCGTCGAGCCTGACACCACATTGCTGTCGGTCACGATCACCACTCTGGTGGTCCTCCCCCCCTCTGCCAGGAGTCGATAGGGGATGAGTCCGCCGACCGCGGTCGCGAGGCTGCCTGCAAGAAACCGTCTCCTGGTGATCATCGGGATGCTCTCTCCTTGGCGGGGTGATATCGCGGCGCGAGAATCGAATCAGGCGACAGGAACGTCAGGTGAGGAAACGCGGACGAGCCCCCCGCGTCAACGGGAAAAGGCGAGATGGCCTCGGGCTTGACTATTCTAATATGAGAATAGTGCCTAATCCTGGGCGACCTGAGTCGGTCGCCCCTACGCTCCGCGATGAGTCTCCAGTCCTCAGTGGTCAGTCCAGCGCCCCATGATTCCGCCCGACCCAGCATTCCTGCCTTCGATGCCTGCCGTTTCGGATTTCGATATTCGTGCTTCGGATTTGCCCTTCTTTGTCTTCACCCTAGAAGGGTCATCACGCCCCCGGCCACGAGTGGGATGCGAAGGTTGTCATCCAACGGAATGGGAAGGAACTCCACGATGGCCGCGGTGAGCGCCCCGTAGGCAGCGAGGCCCGGCTGCACAAAGGCGATGCCGATAAGCCAGGAGACAACCACGTTCGCGATGAACCCCTCGAAGCTCTTCCCGAAAAGGCGAAAACTCCCGAAGGTCTTGCCCACAATGGCGGCAGCCGAATCGCCCAGGATCAGGAAGCTCAGGGCCGCGGCGGCCACATGCCGGTCGAAGAGGTAGTAGGTGCAGAGAGATCCGACGAGAACGAACGTTGATCCCGTGAAGCTGAACGACTCGTGCTCCCGCACCACCGAGCCGAAGAACCGGGAGAAGACGTGGGCAAATCGCTTGTTTTCCAGTCGGGCGAACTCGATGGCCAGCATCACGACGCTGAGCCCGAGCAGAATCGGCATCATCACGGAGCGTGGGAGGTAGCTGCATCCAAGAGGAATGACCATCGCCACCAGGTGCACGGACTTGCGCTCGAGTTCCCGTGAGAGCGTGCTCCTGGTAGTTGCCTCATGTGGTGTGTCGCCCGGAGAGGCCATCAACCACCCTCTTCGGTTTGGCGAACAGAATGGGGAAGGCGAGAATCGCCTTCCCCTCTTGGTAGCGCCACGGGGAATCGAACCCCGGTTTGATGGCTGAGAACCACCCGTCCTAACCCCTAGACGATGGCGCCGCACGAGTCTGGCTGGGGAGCAGGGATTCGAACCCCAATACCATGGTCCAGAGCCATGTGTCCTGCCGTTGGACGACTCCCCAGGTCACGCACGAGCCGGTGCGGATGGCAAGAAACCACGAGCGCGACCGACCACGCCGAGAAGCGTGCGAAACAATCAAACATCCAAAGTACCAAATCCGGGACAAGCGGTCAAGTACAGGGAGTTGCCTGAGCTCTCGAGAGAGGATCCGACGGCATGCGGGGAGCCGAACCCCCGCAAGAGCAAGCTCAAGACGGCCCTTCGTGCCGGGCCGCCAATCTGTCTTGCATCATGAAACACCCGTCTCTACCTTGGCGGACATTGACAATCCTCCTCGCACTCTCCCCGCCGCCAGCGGGTTCGTCTTCACGGAGGCAGAATTATGGACTGGGACAAGCTCGGGTTCAAGGTCGTTCCGACCAAGACCATGTACGTGGCGCGAACGGATGAAAGCCTGGCGTGGCAGCCGGGCTCATGCGTCCCGTATGGGCCTATCGAAATCCACCCCGCCTCCGGAGCCATCAACTACGGTCAGAGCGGATTCGAGGGCATGAAAGCCTTTGAGGCCATTGACCGGAAAGTGGTTCTGTTTCGCCCCCAGGACAATGCGCGGAGAATGCAGCAACTCGCCGATCGATTCGCCATGCCACCCTACCCGGTGGAGGACTTCGTCACCGCAGTCATGGAGGTGGTAAGGGAGAACCGGGAGTTCATACCCCCGGGGGAGAAGGGGAGCCTCTACATCCGCCCGGTTTTGGCGGGCTGGGGTCCGGTGCTCGGCGTCGGCCCGGCCAGTTACTACATCTTCTATATCTTCGTGTCCCCGGTAGGGCCATACTTCAAGGGTGGGGTTCGCCCCATCGACCTGCTGGTCACCGACTACCACCGTGCAGCTCCTCACGGAACGGGAAGCGTGAAGGGCGCCGGCAACTATGCCGCCAGCCTCAAGCCGCTGCAGATGGCCAAGAACGCGGGATATGACGAGGTCCTTTACCTTGATGCGCGTGAAGACACGTTCGTTGAGGAGGTCGGCGCGGCCAACTTCTTCGCCGTACTCAAGTCGGGCGTCATCGTCACGCCCCGGCAGGGATCGATCCTCCCGGGCATAACCAGGGACTCCGTGATGCGCCTCATCGGGGAACACTTCTCGTGGGAGCTGCAGGAGCGTGACGTCGAGATCCACGAAGTGCTGAGTCAGGCCGCCGAGTGCTTCAGCACGGGAACGGCGGCAGTCGTGACGCCGATCGGCAGCATCACGTATCGCGGCAGCCGCCACGTGCTCTCCGAGGGCAAGCCCGGTGAGAAGACCATGGCGATCCGCGACAGGCTGGTGGGGATCCAACGCAAGAAGTATCCGGATCCCCACGAGTGGGTAGTCGAGGTGCCGCTGTAAGCCGGCGGCCCCGCCCGGTAGTCTCTCCGCCACTACTACATCGTTTCAACCCGCAGGAGAGTTATGAAGGAACTGAACTTGGAGATCGGGGGTCTCCCCACCACGATCGTGGTTCCGGAGGAGCCCATCGCCGCCGTGCTGCTCGACAGGTACGCCGCCTTTCTCGCGCCTTGCTCCACCGACGAGTCCGTGATCACGGTGGAGCTCCTGGGCGGGTCGCTGGAGCACGGCTACCGAGTGCCGACAATCGACATTACGGGCGACACGCTGACCGTGACGCGCCACGACCTCCACGCCCACTCCCCGGACCAGGGGAGAACATGGCATGCCAGGATGATCGCCAACGAGTACACGTTCGACTCCTGCCTCCGGGTTCTGTACACACTGCGGCTTCTCCGGCACGGGGGTTTTCTCGTCCATGCCAGCGCCCAGATCAGGAGCGGCGCCGGGTGTATCTTCACCGGCAAGAGCGAGGCCGGGAAGAGCACCATCAGCCGGCTCGGTGTCGACAATCTCGTGCTCTGCGACGAGCTTCCCTTGATCCGAAGGATTGAGGGCAGGTACCGGGTCTGGGGCACGCCCTTCTGGGGCGAGTTCGGCAAGGGCACCGTGACCGCCTCGGGCGAGGTGCGGGCGCTCTTCTTCCTCAACAAGGCTCCATTCAATCGCAGCGATCCCGTGAGCCGGGCGCGGGCGTTGCCCCGGTTGCTGCAGACCACGCTCTTCTTCTCGCGGGACCCCGCAATGGTCGACGCCGCCATGCGTCATTGCACAGACTTCCTCTCCACGATTCCCGCTTTCGATCTGTACAGCCGTCCCGAACCCGGCGTCTGGGAAGCGGTGGACGCGGCGCTCGAGGCGATCGGGCACGCCGCCCGATAGGGATCACCGTCCCGACCTCGCGGGGCATGCACGCCCCGCGGCGCATCCGCTCGGCAGGCAGACTCGGACAGGCGGTGGTTTCGGGGCTGAGTCTACCGGCCGACGCAGGCGGGCTCGTATCACCCGCATCCCGTTGAAACGGCGCAGGATGAAGCGGCCGTGGGACGGCTCGCGGCTGTCTACGTCACGGCAATGCGAGGACCGCTCCCTGGAGTATCTCCTTGGTCAGCAGGTTCTGCGCGAAGGCGATCAGCTCTCGCTCTCTGCCCCACCACCCCGAGGGAGTCGAGAACGGAGTGTCGAGCGTGTCGATTCCGCCGGGGGCGAGCACGAGCGGGTACCCGGCCGAACCGCTCGGGAAGGCGATGGCGGTACCGTAGAGATGATTGAAGCTCTGCCACGAGTAGAGCGTATCCACGCCGGTCATGACCACCATGAGCCGCGCGTCAATCCCGGTACCGCCCAGATCCCTGCACACGGCGCGGAGTTGACCGCTGCCCGTCGCGGTTTCATACACGGGGAGAGAGAGCGTGATTTCCATCGTCGCCGGCAGCGATGCCCGCTGGTGGTATTCGGAAGTATAGTCGATGGGCGTGCTGGGGAGGCCGCCGATGCGGTCCACTGTCCCGTCAAACCACACGTGGGGGATGCCTATTACCCCGTAGAGATTCGCCCGATCCTGACCGGCGAGGATGCTGAATCCGTCGGAGAGGTGGTAGGCCACCATTGCCAGGCGCTCCCTGCCGACCGTCTGTTGGAGCGCGTGGAGGCCCATCATGGCGCCGGGGCAGTACGTGCACCACGTGCCCGTGAACTCCTCGGCCACCACGACGCGGGTTGCGCCCCCCGCGCCGATCGTGAGACCCACTACCACATCGTATCGTGGGGCATAGGGGTCGGTCGTGTAGATCTGAACAATGCACTGATGCACATCGTCGGCGAGACCGGCGGAACGAACTGAGAGGGTGATAGTCCCCCTCGCGCCCGGGGGGAGATCCAGCGATGTGGGGGAAGCGGATACCCACTCGCACCCTTCCGAAACCTGGGTGATGCTGCCTGTGGCCGAGCCTGCATTGACCACCGTGCAGGCAACTTCGGTTGAGTCCCCGGGTTCCAGAGCCAGGTTGAACAGGGTGGGACTCACTGTGATGCTCGCGGGACGCCCCTCGACCACCTCGACCTCCAGCGGAACGAGGAGTGCGGGAGCGGAGGGGTCATTGCTCTCGATTCTGAGTCTTCCTTCATAGTCACCGCTCCCCGCGGACGACGCATCGGCGGTCAGGGTGGCGACCCCCTCGCCATGGGGTTGCACCGTCAACGCGATCGGATCGCTGGTAATCCAGGGCAGGGTGCAGGTGATGCCGGTGATCTCAAGCACCCCTTCACCATCGTTGTAGATTACCACCGGCTCAGTCGCGGTCAGGCGCTCAGACACGACCATGGTGATTCTGGTTCGCTCGAGGCGAAGCGCGGGGTGTGTATCGCCATCATCCCCACAGGAGAGGACGAGAAGCCCGACCATGCAGCCGAGCGCTGCCAGCGTTTCGCCACGCCGGTGTCGAGGCTGCGATCCCACGGGTGATCGAGGCTCAGCCGGTGTGGTCGGCGTCATCAGGGACCTCCAGGTGCGGCGGGGAATCGTCCGACGACGGTCGCATGTGAGGGAAGAGAATCACATCCTGGATGGCGGGCTGTTGCGTGAGCAGCATGACCAACCTATCCACGCCGAGCCCCAGGCCTCCGGCGGGCGGCATGCCGTACTCCAAAGCCCGAAGGAAATCGTCATCCACGGGATGCGTCTCGCCTTCGTCACCCAGCCGGCGCTGGTCCTCCAGCCTGCGGCGCTGCTCCGCCGGATCGTTGAGCTCAGAATACGCGTTCACGACTTCCCTCCCGGCGACGAACAGCTCGAAGCGCGCGGCCGTCCGGGGATCGCTCCGATCAACACGGGCGAGGGGTGAGAGGTCGAGTGGATGATTGGTCACGAAAGTCGGCTGGAGGAGCGTTGGCTCGACGGCGAGGGAGAACAGCTTGTCGATGAGCCAAGCCCGGGAGGGCGCGGGAGGAATCTCGCCCAGACCGCGGTGCGCGCAGGCCTCGACCAGATGGTCGTCGGGGCTCTCGAACGCATCAAGCCCTGTGCGCTCACGGATCAGATCGGCCATCGGCCGGCGAGGGAATGGACCTCCAAGGTCGATCTCGCCGTCGCCGTGCGGCAGTCGCGCGCTGCCCGTGGCCTCGATCGCGGCGGCCCGTACGAGCGCCTCCGACAGCTCCATCATGCCGTCGAGATCCGAGAATGACTCGTATGCTTCGAGGAGCGTGAACTCGGGATTGTGTGACCGGTCCATGCCTTCGTTGCGAAAACACTTTCCGATCTCGTAGACCTTGGACATGCCTCCGACCAGAAGCCGCTTGAGGTGAAGCTCCAGCGCGATTCTCAGGTAGAACATACGGTCAAGCGCGTGGTGATGCGTGGTGAACGGCCGCGCGGCAGCGCCCCCGTACAGGGCCTGAAGGACCGGGGTATCCACCTCGAGAAAGCCGCGGGCGTCCAGAGTGCTCCGAAGCGCCCGGAGTACGGCGGCCCGCGTTTCGAAGACCGCGCGGGAAGCGGGGTTCACCATCAGGTCGAGGTACCGTTGCCGGTAACGGGCTTCATGGTCTTTGAGCCCTTTCCATTTGTCGGGCAGCGGCCGCACGATCTTCGACAGGAGCATGAGGTCCCTGACGTCTACGCTGACCTCGCCGGTGCGGGTGCGGATGACAGGTCCATGCGCCCAGATCCAGTCACCCAGATCCAGTCTGCGGAAGAGGGCCACGGCGGAGGGGTCGGCGCTTCCTTCCCGGAGGAACAACTGGACCTTGGCGCCGCCCTCGGCCACATCCCCGAAGGCCAGCTTGCCGTGCGCGCGTTTGGCAACCAGACGGCCGGCGACGCCGACGGGTTCATTCAGCTCCCCCGCCTCGAAACTCCGAAGCACGATGTCGATGGGTGTCCGGGGGGGCGTGTGCTCCGGGTAGGGCTCGATACTGTCCTCGCGGAGGAGCCGGGCCTTCTCAAGACCCGATGCGACGGTATGCTCCAGTCCCATGATGATGCGCTCAGTACCAGCGGAAGATGTGTACCGCGAGCATGATGCCCAGCACGCTGGCCACGGTCAGCTTCAGAGTGAAACCAAGGGTGAAACCGATCACGCCGAGATCGACAGAAAGAGGGCCGAACTGCGGCTGGAACCCCCTCACGAAGAAATCCCGGATGACGCCCTGCGGGAGCACCAGGCCGATGAGCTGGCTCACCAGTGCACCGAAGATGCTGCCCACGACGAGGACGAGAATCAGAATGCCGACGGGACGCGAGCGGAGACTCACGGGTCACCTCTCTCTCTGAACAACATACCGGGCGACCAGATCCAAGGACCGAATAGTAGGGCCGGCGGGCAGTTCGGCAAGTATCGTCAATGCCTCCTGGCTCAAACGGTCCGCCGTCAGGAAGGCATGATCGAGACCGCCCAGACGGCGCACCGTGGCGATGACATCATCAACGACGTCTTGGCCGTCTCGCGCCTGTTGTACCTTTGACAGCAACGCCTCCCGTTCACTACCTGCGCGAGCCAGGGCAGCGATCAGCGGCAGGGTCACGATGCCGTCCCTCAGATCCATTCCCATGTGTTTGCCCATCGCGTGATCCGAGGCGGTGTAGTCAAGAATGTCATCGGTGACCTGGAAGGCCTCGCCCACCTTCTCTCCGAACCGGGCCAGCAGCTCCTGATGGGCCGATGGCGCGCCGCCCAGGATTGCGCCGGCCCTGCAACAGGCTCCGAAAAACGACGCCGTCTTTGCCCAGACCACCCGCAGGTACGCGGACTCCTCGGGAAGGGTGCCCCGCAGGAGGAACTCCTCCAGTTCGCCGCGGGACATGATGCGGGTTGCCCGCGCCATTTCCCTCGAGAGCCGGAGATCGCCCAGTTGAGTGAGCAACTCGAATGCCCTTGAGTAGAGAAGGTCTCCCAGCATGGTCGCGATCTTGTGGTTCCAGGTCACGTGCGCCGTCGGCCTCCCACGGCGGAGGGTCGAATCATCGATGCTGTCGTCGTGGATGAGGGTGGCCAGGTGGATGAGTTCGACCACCGCGGCCACGGTAGGGGCCGGCCCGTCGTTCGACCCGCCCGCGCCCGCACTGAGGAGCAGCAGCGTAGCTCGAAGCCGCTTGCCGGATGCCGCAACCATCTCGCCTCCCTGATCGCCGAGTACCTCGGTGATCTCATCGCGGATGGTACGGAGCGTGTTCTCCATCTCACGCAGGCCGCCAACCACCGGCCGCTGAGCCTGCCGAAGCGCATCGGCTTCCATCATCTGACGCGTTCCCGGGGGCGCGCCGCCGCGCTGACCATGATCCCCACCTCATAAAGAACCATCAGTGGGATGGCAAGAAGGATCTGGGTGAAGGCATCGGGTGGGGTGACAATAGCCGCGACGATGAAGACTCCCACGATGGCGTGCCGGCGCTTCCGGCGCAAGGTCTTGGGCGTGATGATGCCCAGCTTGGTCAAGAAGAACATGGCGACGGGGAGTTCGAACACGGCGCCGAAGGCGAGCATGAGATTCAGGACAAACGAAACGTACTTTGCGACGCTCCAACGGTTTGCGATTTCGGGTGTGCCGAGACCCTGGAGCATCCGCATGGCATTCGGCCCCACAACGATGAACGAGAAGGCTCCGCCGACCACGAAGCAGAGGAACGATGACACGATGAGCCCCAGCGCTACCCGTTGCTCGTTCCGGTACAGGCCGGGCGCGACGAAGCGCCACGCTTCAATCAAAACGTACGGGAGTGCCAGCACGAGACCGGCCACGACGGCGAGCTTGATCCTGACGCCGAATGTCTCCAGAGGGCTGAGCGACTGGAGCTCACCCGCGGATCTGGCCAAGTACCCCAGCGCCGGCCTGGACATCAGGTACCCCAGAACCGCCCCGACGCAGACGGCCGCAAGGCTGCGGATGATCCGGGATCTCAACTCCTCGAGGTGATCGAGGAATGGCATCTCCCGGCCTCCGTCGCGCGGAGGATCTCCCGGCCTGTCGCGGGCAATGCCGGCCATCAGGCGTCGATGAACCGGAGCCACAGCTCGCGCTGCCGGGGGCCGTCGAACTCGCAGAAGAAGACCCGCTGCCATCTGCCAAGCGCCAGGTGACCGGCTTCGACGCCCACGCAGAGCGACACACCGGTAAGCGTGCTCTTCACGTGCGCATCCGAATTGCCTTCCGCATGCAGAAAGCCCGAGTGCACCGGCACCATCCGGGCGAGGGCTGCCTCGATGTCCCTGGCAACGTCAGGGTCGGCGCCCTCATTGATCGTGAGCCCGGAGGTGGTGTGCGGACAGAACAGCATACACAACCCGTCATGCGCCTGCATGGCGTGGAGGCTCTGCTGCACGTGACCCGTAACGTCCATCATGACGCGGTGTGCCTCGGTCCGGAGCGTGATGACGATCCGCGAAGAGCGATTCATGGCAAAGACTTCCCTCGGCGCCCGGGGGGACCGACTGGCCGGTGACGCATGGTGAGCGCGCTGCGCGCCGACCGTGCAAGAAAAAACGCCGTGGCCCGTGGGAGGACACGACGTCTTCTGGTGCCGAAGGGGGGACTCGAACCCCCACGGGCTGCTGCCCACTGCGCCCTGAACGCAGCGCGTCTACCAAATTCCACCACTTCGGCACAATCGTTCGAAAGAGTTATCTCCCACTCCCGTTCCGTGTCAAGAGAGACCTGCGCGCGTCAGAACCTCCGCGCCAACCCCACCGTGGCCTCGAACGCGACCGTGGTGGGGGCGACACTCTCATCGTCATCGTTGAGATCGGGAATGCCCTGGTCCGTATGGTCGCTCCATCCGTTAAGCCGGACATGCAGCGCCGGCACGAGCTCCCACCATTCACCCATGGCAATCTCCGCCCCGCCTCCGAACAGGAACGTGGTGGCCCGCCTTCGATCATCGGTAATCGTGAAGTCGGGTTCATCGGCCGGGTATGGTCTATACGGCTCAGCATGGTCCCACCCGAGCCACGACAGCCCCAGCCCTACGGTGGCAAACGGCCGAGTTTCTTCGTCAGGGTCGAACACCAGCATGGAGACGAGCAGAATCTCCTGGAACGATGCACGGTCGTAGGCCTCTTGGTCCGTGCCGGAAATGCCCATCCCGTGCCAGGAACCTCTGAGTCCCATGGCGAAGCTCTCCTGCAGGCGGTAGCTCAGATCCACGTATCCCCCCGCGCCGATGGTGAAGTCTGCGCCACCGACCCCGATGTTCTCGCCGACGGTGCCCAGCAGCTTCAGCGCGCTCAGTCCTGCCTTCACGCGAAGCCCGGGCTCGACGGCCTCAGCGGGAGCAAGCACCGCCAAGGCCAGGATCGCGACGAACGTCCTCATGCTCATCCACCCTTCCGGCTCACCCCGCCGCGGCCGCCGAATGGACCCGGTATGCCGCTGCCCACGGGAGCCTTCCCGTGAGAAGAAGACGGCTCTCGGGACGGGTTTCGTCCCTGCGCCGCGGGCTGGGCGCCCTGGGTCGGGTTGTTTGGATCCGCCACCACGCCCCCCTCCATCCCCTCGCCCTTCCGGACTTCGCCCTTCAGACGATCGTAGAGGACCTGGGCCTTGGCGAGAATCTCCGCGTCCTCTGCACTGTGCGGAGCACCCATGTACGTCTCCAGGTAGCGGAGCGCAGTCACGCCGTCCCCCTGATCCGCGTACGCAACGGCGAGGTAGTAGAGCGCGCTGATGTTCTTGCTGTCAAGCTCGCGGACGCGCAGAAACTCCCAAACGGCGTTGCGGTTCCGCCCGATGTCAAGATAGAGCAGGCCGAGTTTCAGATGAGCCTGTGGGTTGTCCGGGGTGCCGTTCAGGACTTTCTGGAATGAGCTGATCGCAAGGTCAGGCCGGCCCACCAGCCGGTAGTATTCGCCGGCCGCAAGCAGAACGGCGCCGTCGGAGGGCGCCAGCCGCTGAGCGTGCTCGATTTCCTGATCGGCCTCGGTGGTCATCCCCCGCTCGAGGTAGGCCAGCGCCAGACCGGTGTGAGCTGAGGCATTGTCGGGCTCGAGCTCGGTGGCCCGTCGGTAGAGACTATCAGCCGCGACATACCCCCCGCCCGATCGGTGGAGGTCTGCCAGGGCCACCAGTGCCGCTGCCGTCGGATCGCTCTGAACCTGCGCCGTCAGGCGCGCGATGTCTCGGGTGCGAACGCGCTCCGCCAGAAGGATGCTGGCATTGGCGGCGAGTCGGCTCGTCGGGTAGGTCTGCATGAAATGCTGGAGCGAGGTCGTGCCGGTGTCCGCGGCCGCCCGTTCGAACCGAACCGTGTCGAGAACCACCACGGCATCCATCACCAGAGGGCTCTCGGGATGGCCGTGGATGAAACTGCGGATGCGATTCTCGTTCCGGCTTTCCACCGCTTTGCGGTATTGGCCTTCAACCGAGGCGCATCCGACGGCCAACAAGGCGCCTATGCCTGCAATCAATGCTCGTCTCATGTCTCAACGCTCCAC
The DNA here is from genome assembly GCA_025453925.1 of Candidatus Eiseniibacteriota bacterium. Taxonomy (GTDB): domain Bacteria; phylum JAFGKV01; class JAFGKV01; order JAFGKV01; family JAFGKV01; genus JAFGKV01. Next base: position 14,627 of record JALOPK010000019.1, read on the forward strand.
CTGGAAGATGTCACGCCACCGCGGGGCCTTCGAGCGAAAAATGCGCGCCACTCCGGCGGGGCGGAGAAGAGATCACACGCGGGGATCACACGCGGTGTGCAGCCTGGACTGTCTGAACGCCTCCTATTACCCTCCGGAAGTCCATTCTGTCAACACGATTGGCGGGGCGAGGCCGCCCGCCGCATTCACGCAGACCTTGATTCGAATCGGACTCCCCCACATTCTCGTCACCGTGGCCGACCCTAATCACCGCTGGAAGAGGCTTCACACGATGATGTACGCCGGCGCTTGCGCCCTGTTCCCGAATCCGTTACCTGCCCTCACCCATCCCGGGCTGGTTGCCCAAGCGCCCCGGGACGATGGCCGGGCTGACGATACCCCCCCGTCACGATCTCGTGTGGAATCAGGGGGCCGTCCCCGATGAGCAACGCGCCGGAGCAACCGCGAGCCGAGGAAAGTTGTCGCCAGGCCGGCGGAGGCGGTCGCGTCGTCATCGTCTTCTCCCCCCCCGGCGCCGGGAGCCCTGCAGGGGCGAATCCTCGCCCTCCGGAGGCGGCCTCTCCTGCGCCTCCGATCTTCCCCCGGCGAGCATGCCTGCGATGATGCCCCAGACCGAGACGGCCACCGGGCCAAGTCGGACCGAGGCGTTTCTTGCCAAGCTTGACATCCAGCCTTCGGAATCCCTCGCGTACACCGATGACCTGACGGGACTCCCCAACCGCCGGTTTCTCGATCGTGCGCTGGACATGCTCATGGCCCGGGGATGCCCGTTCTCGCTGTTTTTCCTCGATCTGGACAACTTCAAGGCAGTCAACGACCTCCGCGGACATGCCGAGGGTGACCGGGTTATCCAGCGGTTCGCCGATTTGCTGAACTCCAGCATCAGGGGAGACGACGTGCTGGCGCGGTATGGCGGCGACGAGTTCATCGTGCTGGTCGACGGTGGCGACTCCACCACGGCTGCCGCCATCGCCGCCCGCATCGTCAGTTCTGCGACGGCGACGCTGAAGCCGTTGTGGTCGGTGACTGCCAGCCTCGGTGTGGCCCGGTTTCCGGAGGATGCCCGGAGCAAGCACGCTCTGCTCACCCTGGCGGACCGGGCCATGTACGCGGCAAAGGATGGAGGCAAGTCCTGCTGGCGGCGCGCCGGCTCTGAGGATCGCACGCTGTTCTGGCGCGAAGACGTGTTCATCGGCCGGGAAGACGAGATGGCCGTATTGGCAGCCCGATTGACGCCGGGAGCCCGGAATGCGCTTACCTTCGTCACGGGTGAGACCGGTATGGGAAAGGCCACGCTGATCCAGCAGGCCCTCCTGAGCATTCCGGCGACCGTCAATCTGTTGGACATCCGCTGCACGTCCGAGCTCTCCGCCATCCCCTATGCACCCCTTGTGGCGGCCCTGCGGACGGGTTGCTCGCGCTATGGCAAGCCTCAATTGCCGCCAGCGTGGACACGGGTTCTTTCGACGGTGCTTCCCGACCTGTTCCCGAGCGGCGAACCGGTGGCCCACCCGTTCGAGCGGGTCGCGGTGCTCCAGGCGGTGTCATCACTGTTGAGCGCCTGGCGTCCCCTGGCGGTGATCGTGCGAGACGGACATCTGGTGGACCGCGAGACCGCTGAGGCCTTGATCTATCTGTATCAGGTCGGCATGCCGGACCACTTGGCCATGTGTTGTTCGCTCGACGGCACGCGGGTCAATGGCAGGAAGGGCCATGCCGGCCTGCTGACGGGGCTCTCCGATGCCGTGACCGTGGAACTGCGCCCTCTTCGCCGTGACCATATCCGGGAGCTCATTCGCCAGCGCGTGGGTGCCCAGGACGTCTCTGATGAGCTGGTGGAGAACATCCAACGGGCATCCGGGGGCATGCCGCTCATCGCGAACGACATGGTGCGGGTCCTGCTGGAATCAGGAGTCTTCGCCCCTGCAGGCCAGCCAGGTCAAGCGTACGACGCATTGCCCGCCGTCGTCTCGGAACGAATTGCGGGCATGGTGGATGAGAAGCTGTCAGCGCTCTCCGACGATGAGCGACTGGTCATCCTTCATGCAGCGGCCGCGGAGGGCAGGTTCGACGCGGATCTCCTCAAGGATTTGACCGGCCAGTCGGAAGGCGAAGTGCTCACCGCGCTGGACCGGTCGAGACGGCTGGGCCTTTTGAAGGAAGACGCAGCCGATCCATTCGCCTTCGACTTCGTGAACGAAGTATTTCGCGAGGAGGTGCTCCGATCCGCGGATATGGCCTCCCGCCGCCGTGTCCACCTCAGGATGGCCGACCATCTGCGGCTCACTGAGTTGCATGCCGCCAGGGCCCGCCACCTGGAGCGGGGAGGCGAGTGCCTCGAGGCGGTGAGAGCCCACATTCAGGCCGCACGGCAATCGGCGGCCAAGTTGCTCCCTCAGGTCGCCTTGCATCATCTGTCCCAGGCGGAGCGCCTCCGTGAGCGCATGCCACCGGACAGCCTGCCCTATGCAGAAGTCGAGGCACTGTGGGGCGGGCTGGCAATGCTGTTCTACCACTGCGATTCGCCGGAGGAAGCGCGGACGGTTCACCTTCGTCTCGCCGAGGCCTGTGCGGCCCGTGGCGATTCGCCGTCTGCGGACAAGCAGCGTTACCGCGCGGCGGTCATGCTGCGGATCTTGGGTCGGCTCGACGAGGCGCTGCTCGAGCTCGAACCCTTGGGCCGGCGCGCGCTCCCCGACCTGCGGGTTCAGGCTCTGTTAGAGCAGGTCGACTGCTTGGCACGATTGGGACGAACAGCCGAAGCGGGGGACATCCTGGCACAAGCGCGTCCGCGCCTTCACGCGACCAAGGCAGATGCGGCTCAGTGGCGGCTGTACTACCATGCCATGATGCTGGCAGCCATCGGCCAGGGGTCATTCCCCACCGCCGAGAGGGCGGCAATGACCACCGTCCGCGGGCTGCCCGACAGCTCCGATGCGTGGTGGTACCACCACGATCTGGCCGAAACCTGCCTCCTCAACGGCAAGCCGCTCACCGCCTCACGCCACTTCGCCCACAGCCAACGCCTGGCGGCCATGGGGCCTTCGATCATGGGTGAAATCTGGACGCGGCTCGGCGTGGCGAACACCCAGTACCACCTTGGCCGGCCAGAGGATGCCCTGGTCACGATAGAGGAGGCAGACGAGCTGATACACAAGACAAAGGACCATCAGGCTCGCCTCGGCGCCTGCCTTCACCGGGCCAGAGTCAAGCTGGATCTTGGAGACGCAGGAGCCGCCCGCGCTGCCGCAGAAGCGGCAGCGGCATTGTCAGCGAGCGCGGCGGCGGTGGACTACGTCCGCTCGCTCGTTGCCTACGCGTGTGGAGACGTGCCTGAGGCCCTCCACTGCATCAATGCGGCGCTGGAGAAGGATGCGGCGGCACCTACTCCGCTGCAACTGATCAGCGGAATCCTCCTGACGGTGGCGGATCTCGAGATACAACGGGAGGCGGTGGCCGCACGGCAGGGAGATGCCTGCGGCGTGTTGGCCAGGCTCGGGCCGAGAGCCCGCGGTTTCTACCCTCGGGCCGTGCTCCGTGCCTTGGGCGTGCTGGCGGAGTGTGCCTACGGCGAGGGAGACGCGGAGGGGGCAGCCGCGCTGTATCGCGAAGCATTGGCGCTCTCCCCGGGGCGCCAGGAAGTGAGGGAACGACAGCTTCTCGTCAAGGCATGGGGAGCGTGGAGCCCGGAGGCGTCTCAATTCGAGAAACTCGTCCGACCGCGCCGACGGATCAGCCCGGCACGAGCCCGGTGACGCGATCCAACCGCCTGATGAGCGCGTGCCTTCGGAGCTTCTCCTCGCGCGGCACCCCGTCGGTCCAGTGCAGGCAGATGGCATCGAGGCTTCCTCGGAGATGGGCGGCTTCAGCCGGCAGCGGAAGGTGAAACGGAATCAAATCGATCCCCCAGCGAGCGGGATCCCTGAACATGGGGGAGTAGGGTTCCACCCGCAGGATGTCCGGGGAGCCCCAGGTGATCCTCGACCACTGTCGGGCATCGCTGATGGATTTCTTGAACTGCCGGAGCAGAGCGTACATCTCCAACACCTCATCATCGGTCTCCCCCGGCGCGCAACACATTCGGTGCACGGTGGGCTGAATCCCGGCCGCACTGAGATGGCGGGTGGTGTCGAGGATCCACTCGACCTTCGTGCCTTTGCGCATCGCCTCCAACGCCCGGGGAATAAGGGTCTCGGCTCCGATGTTCACGCTGCGGCATCCGGCTCTGAATGCCTGCGCGGCGAGATCGGAGGTCAGCCAGGGCGCGGGCCGCATGTCGCACGTCCAGTCCACAGGCATCCGCGCGTTGATCAGGCCGTGCGTCAGCGCGTGGAGCCTCCCCTGTGACGGATTGACAAGACTGTCCACGAACTCGATGTGCATCGGCCCATGTTTCCGCGTGAGCCGGTTCACCTCATCCACGACCACGGCAACGCTGCGCTGGCGGTGTGTTCGCCAGTACTGGCTCTCGGAGCAGAACGCACACCTCATGGTGCAGCCCCGGGTGGTCTCAACGGGAGCATACCCCTGCGGCGCCTCCGGGAAAGTAGTGGCCGGAAGCGAATCGAGATCGAGAAGGGGACGGGGAAGGTAGCGAACATCGCCGCCTTCGAGGATCGCGACCCCTGGCACCTCCGCGGGCGGGCCCGTCGTAGGCCAGTTCTCCAGCAGGTCGCCTATCGTCGCTTCCCCCTCACCCACCACCACGGAGTCCACGAATCCGGTCCGCAGCAGGAAGTCCGTGGTCTCCGGCATACCTGCTCCGGGGCCTCCGAAGATGATCCGAATCGGGCTCCGCCGCTTCAGCTCGCGGGCGAGGACCGTGCTGAAGAGCAGATTGCTGGAATAGGTCGAGAATAGGGCAAAATCGTACTTTGCCGCACCAATCCGATCGGCGGCCAGCGACACGAAGTGCTCGAATCCATCGACCGGGAGCACCGGACTGGTCCGCAGGATTTCAGCCCACGGTACCTGGGGAGCGTCCCGATGGTACAAGGCGTGCAGCAGAACTTCGAGGCCGAGAATGAAGGTGACGCGATCGAACTCACGCCCGATGTTGTTGGCCCGCACGTACTGGTCGTACCAGAGCCGGTCGGTGTCCTTCAGCCACGTGTCGAGATCGAACACGTCGGGCTCGTACCCTGAGTTGACCAGGGCCGTGTAGATCCTGGCGAGGCCCAAGTGAGGGCTCCTGATGGAGAAGTATGGGCAGAACACCAGCGCAATGCGATCGGAACGACTCATAGTGCTCCTGTCATGGTCGAGGAC
>JALOPK010000207.1 GCA_025453925.1 Candidatus Eiseniibacteriota bacterium
CCGCGCGCCTCAGTAGCCACGTCATCTCCGAAGGCGCGTAGTAGCGCTCGTTGCAGGTCAAGGTCTTCCGGACACCGTCATCGTCGGTCACTTCGAAGGTTGAGTGATCGCGAAAGGTGAGGAGATCGAAGCGATTTTCGAGGCTCCGGCCCGAAGCACCCTGCTCATTGATGAAGTCCTTCACCGAGTGGAAGAGAGGGAACAGCGCATTGAGCGTCGTGAGGATGAAAGCGCCTGGACTGCGGAGGGCGGCAGCCGCGTGGGCCAAGATGGCGTAGTTCTCGTCGTCGGTCTCCATGAGCGGGAAGGCCCCCTCGCAGAGCATGATGACCACATCAAACTCGTCGTGGAACCGGAGACGCCGAGCGTCAGCCTTGCGGAACCGAACCCTGACGCCGGCCTCCCGGGCCTTCTCCCGGGCCCGCGCCAGTTGGGTGGGGGAGAGGTCGATGCCCGTGACATCGTAGCCCCGCCGGGCAAGCTCAATGGTATGACGCCCCGTGCCGCAGCCGATGTCGAGAATGCGGCAGGCTCGGTTGCCGCCGATCTCCCCTTCGATGAAGTCCACCTCGCCGTTGGTGCCCTGCGTGTAGGGCTCTCTGTCGTAGGTCCGCGCGTAGTTCGTGAAGAGTTCCTCGTACCAGGTCATCCGTCACATCCTCTCAACACACAGGCACCGTTCATCGCTCAGCCACCACGATGAGCAGCCGGCTCTGCTCAGGATCGTAGGGGCTGAACGCATAGGATCCGTAACAGTCGACTGTCGAGAACTGGGCCTCGTTGAGCAGCCGCACGTAATCGTCGCGGAGCAGCATCATGGGGTAGTCGATGCTCCACGCCTTGAACTCGCGGGAGGTCTCGCCGTGGACGATATCGAGCACATTGTAGCGGGCGCCCGCCCCAATGTAGTCGATGACGAACAGACGGGTGAAGTCGCGATTCATGACCGCGGGGATGAATCGGGGTTTCTCCCGCCACTGTCGATCAGTCGTCCCCTGAGTGAGCACGAGGATACCCCCGTCCCGAAGCACCTCGCGTATGCTCAGGAACGCATGCAAGACCTCGCACTCGTCCTCCATGTGCAAGATTGAACTGGAGAGGCACGCCACCGCGTCAAATGGGTGGTCGAAGTGACCGGGTAGTTCGCGAAAATCAATCTGCCGGAGCGGAATCGAGAGGCCGGCACTGGCGAGGTTGATCCGCGCCTGGGCCAGCATGGCCTCGGAGACATCCGAGCCGACCACCGCACACCCCAGTTCGTGGAACAGCGCGAGGTCGCGGCCGGTCCCACACGCACAGTCCAGCACTCGATGCACCCCGTGTTCGGCGAAGAGCCGGCGGTAGAATCGTTCGATCGCCGGGTCATGGGTGTCGAAGGTCTCCGAGAACAGGTCATACCGTTCCGCAAACCCTTCGTATGGATCGTCGCTCATGGAGTCTCCTTGCATCCATCGGTTTGCCCGCCCGCGTGGCTGAGGGAAGCTTCAGGCCTCAGCTCCGGGCAGACCGATGCGCCCACCTGCCCACCAGGCGAACGCCATACCCACCACAACGCCGGCTACCGTGTCCAGCGCGAAATGGTAGCGGCCATAGACCGTCGCGACAAGAAGCCCCACGGTGGGGGCCAGCGTGCACCAGAACACTCCTCTGGCGAGCCGGAACGCCAACACGAGGTTGCACACCGACAGGGCGGCGTGGCTGCTGGGGAACGCGCCGCCGATCACACCGCCACGGGACGCGAAGGCATGAGTCAGCCGGTAGAAGAACCCGTCCCGTAGAGCCTGGGGGAGCGGGGGATACAGATAGAGTGGACTGGTCACGGGAATCCAGATGTAGCAAAGCAAACACAAGCTGAAGCAGGCACAGAGGACCCCCATCGCCCTGGCGGCGGCCCCCGGCCGACCCTGGAGCGCGAGCGCGAAAGGAAGACCGATCACCAGGAAGTAGTAAGAGAAGTAGCAGGCATGGAGAATCTCCGAGAGTGTCCTCCACGCAGCGGCATCGGCCAGGAACATGCTGGGCTGGCCGCCGAACAGGGCCGCCTCGAGGCGCTCCAGCGGGCCATCCAGGATCCAGACGGGCAGGCCGCGACTGATCGTGCCGGTCATCGGATACAGCAGCGGATAGAGAAGCAAAGGCGCTACTGCGCGGAGTCCCGCGCCCAGTGCCCGCCTGGGCGAGGGCAGCCGGCTGACTACGAACAGCGCCATCCCGGCAATGAACAAACCGCCCGCCAGCATCCCCGAGCCTGGAGGTCGAATGGCGAGCGTTGAGATGCCCGCGAGGATAAGGTAGGCCCCCAGCACCTGTTCAGCGGGATACGCGAACGGCACCGTCACTCCGGGATGCAGTACGGGTGGCAGCGGATGTCCGCATACGCGAACCCCGTTGCGGCGCGCTCCTCCTGCTCGGCGATCCAGACATCGAGACCGATCTCCCGCAGGCGCTCCCCGTCAGCCAGCAGGGTAGGGTATCCCGCGGCGATTCCCAGGATGCGATGGCATGGGTATTCGTCGCACAGGGGACACGCGGCAATGCCCCTCGAGACCGCACATTTCCGAATCCCGCAGAAAGGCGGTCCGCAGTGCCCGCCGCGGCAACTGCACCTTTCCTCCGACTGCCCCAGCTCCGTGAGGAAACGCCAGAACTCGATGAACCCGGGGATGTCGTGACCCCAGAAGTCATATCCTTCCTTTCTCATGGCATCCTGGAGGGCGCGAGCCCGGGGGGGAATGCGATTGCGCTGCGCGCAGAGGCCGCAGTAGAGCCCGCAATAGGTGACGGACGCGAGATCAGGCATGACGATCACTCCGGTGCCGGAAGAAGCTGGTGGTTGCCGAGACCACCTCTGCCGTTGGCCGCGGGGAGCTTCCCGTGCACATTCGCGCGCAGGTGCTCCGTACCGCCCCGATCCCTGAGCACGCAGGGGCTCACTGGCCTCCCGTCTTCTCCATCTTCGCCCACGAGTCCCGCAGAGGTACCACTCTGTTGAACACCGGGGCGCCCGGCCGGGTGTCGGGATCGACGCAGAAGTAGCCCTGCCGGAGGAACTGGAAGCTCTCGGATGGTGCGGCGCAGGCCAGCGACGCTTCCACGCGGCACCCCTTCACTACCACCAGCGAACCGGGATTGATGAGGCCGGCCACCTCTTCTCCCTCGAGCTTGGCCGGATCGGATTCCGCGAAGAGGTGATCATAGAGGCGCACCTCGGCCTCGACAGCCTGCCCCGCCGACACCCAGTGGAGTGTGCCCTTCACCTCCCTGCCGTCGGGAGATGAGCCGCCTCTGGTCTGCGGATCGTACGTGCACCGGAGTTCGACGACAGTGCCTTCGGCGTCCTTCACCACATCCGTGCATCGGATGAGGTAGCCGTGCTTCAGCCGGACTTCCCGCCCCGGGGCAAGCCGGTAGAACTTCTTGGGCGGGTCTTCCCGGAAATCCTCCTGCTCGATGTAGATCACCCGCGAGAACGGCAGCAGGCGCGTGCCCATGCCCGGGTCCTCGGGGTTGTTCATGGCTTCCATCTGCTCCACGATCCCGTCGGGGTAGTTTTCGATGACTACCCGGAGTGGCCGGAGCACCGCCATTACCCTCGGGGCACGTTTGTTCAGATCCTCCCGCAGGCAGTGTTCGAGGAGCCCCACGTCCACCACGCTATCGCGTTTCGCCACGCCGATGCGATCACAGAACATGCGGATGGCCTGGGGCGTATAGCCGCGGCGCCGAAGGCCGCACAGCGTCGGCATGCGGGGATCATCCCAGCCGCGCACGATTCCTTCCCGCACCAGGCGAATGAGTTTGCGCTTGCTCAAGACGGTGTGCGTCATGTTCAACCGGGCGAACTCGATCTGCTGCGGGTGATGAACTCCCAACTCGTCCAGGAACCAGTCGTAGAGCGGCCGGTGGATCTCATACGCCAGATCGCATAGGGAATGGGTGATGCCCTCGATGGAGTCGCTCTGGCCGTGGGCCCAGTCATACGTCGGATAGATGCACCAGGCATCGCCCGTCCGGTGATGGGTCGCGTGGAGGATCCGGTACATGATGGGATCCCGCATGTTCACGTTGGGTGCGGCCATGTCGATCTTGGCCCGCAGGGTTCGCGCGCCGTCCGGGAACTCGCCCGCCCGCATCCTCGCGAACAGGGCAAGGTTCTCCTCGACGGAGCGATTCCGGTAGGGGCTTTCGCGCCCGGGTTCCGTGAGCGTGCCGCGGTGCTCGCGCACCTCGTCGGCACTCAGGTCGCAGACGTATGCTTTGCCCTTCCTGATGAGGGCCACGGCCCAGTCGTAGAGCTGCTCGAAGTAGTCGGAGGCGAAGAACAGCCGGTCTCCCCAGTCATAGCCCAACCAGTGGATGTCGCGCTTCATCCCCTCCACGTACTCGGTCTCTTCCTTGACCGGATTGGTGTCGTCGAACCGCAGATTGCAGAGCCCGCCGTACTGCTCGGCGATGCCGAAGTCGATGCTGATCGCCTTGGCGTGGCCGATGTGCAGGTAGCCGTTCGGCTCCGGGGGAAAGCGCGTGTGCACGTGACCGCCGTGTTTGCCGGCCTTCCTGCCCTGCTCGACGATCTCTCGGATGAAATCGGTGGGCCTGTCCGGTGCGGGGTCGGCTGCTGCTGCGTTGTCTCGGTGGTCAACCATGGTTCACCTCGTCTATGTAAGCGGGCGCGTCTCCGGCGTTTTCATTGACTTCACGATTTCCTGGGCACGGCGGATCCGCTGCCGGCATACCTCCTTGCCCAGCACAGCCATGGTGTCGAACAGGGGGGGCGACGCGGGGCGTCCCGTGACCGCGACGCGCAGGGTCATGAACGCTTCATTGGGCGACCATCCCGTGCGCTCGCAGAAGGAGCGGAGTATGCCCTCCAGCACGGCCGGCTGCCAGTCCAGCAGGGCATCCAGATGTTCCTCCAGCAGCTCCTTCAGGGTTTTCGCGGTGTCCCGCGGGGTCCGGCCCTTGGGCACCAGTTTCTTCAGGGCCTCGGCATCGTAGGCCACCTCGCCGACGAAGAAGAAGCGGGCGTAGTCGACGAAGTCCTCCAGCTTCTCGATCCGCTCCTGCACCAGCGGAATGACCTGCAGGAGATACCCGTCGCTCAGCAGGCCGCTCCGCAGGCGCTCCAGCAGCCCCTCCGAAGGCAGGCCGCGGAGGTACTTGCCGTTGAGCCACGACAGCTTCTCCAGGTCGAATATCGGCCCGCCCAACGTGATCCGCTCCAGTTCCAGCGCCTCGGCGAACTCCGCCAGCGTGAACTCCTCTCGTTCGTCGGGCATTGCCCATCCCATGAGGGCCAGATAGTTGAGCAGGGCCTCGGGGAGGAACCCCGCCCGGCGGTAGTAGTTGAGGCTCACGGGATTCTTGCGCTTGGAGATCTTCGACCGATCGGCGTTGCGCAGGAGGGGCAGGTGGCAGAACACCGGAGGGTCCCAGCCGAACGCATGGTAGAGCTGCGCGTGCTTGGGCAGCGACGAGAGCCACTCCTCGGCGCGGATCACGTGGGTGATCTCCATGAGGTGGTCATCCACCACGTTGGCGAGGTGGTAGGTCGGAAACCCGTCGCTCTTGAGCAGCACCTGATCGTCGATGCCGGCATACTCGAATGTGATGTCGCCCCGCAGGAGATCCCGCACCACGCATTGCCCCTCCCGCGGCATGGCGAGCCGGATCACGTGAGATTCGTCTCGACGGCGGCGCGCCGCCTCGACCGGCGGAATGCTCCGGCAGAACCCGTCGTAGCCGAGGGTCGCCGCCCCCGCTGCCTGCTGCCCGGCCCGCACTCCATCGAGGCGATCTTTGGTGCAGAAGCACGGGTAAGCATGGCCTGCCGCGACGAGGCGTTCCACGTGCTCGCGATAGAGCTCCCCGCGTTCGCTCTGGCGGTACGGTCCGCAGGGGCCGCCCACGTCGGGGCCCTCGTCCCATGACAGACCAAGCCAGTGCAGCGCGTCGAAGATCATGGCCTCGCTCGGGCGGTTGGATCGGACGCGGTCGGTGTCCTCGATCCGCAAGATGAACCGGCCGCCGTGCCTGCGGGCGAATGCGTAGTTGAACAGGGCCGCATAGGCGGTACCCACGTGGGGGTCGCCGGTGGGGCTCGGCGCGATGCGGGTGCGAACGATATCAGACACGGTGCGACACCTCGATGGAAACGGAACCTCTTCGGTCACGGCGCTGGGTGATGACTGCACATGCCGCGGGTCACCGCCCGGTGGCGATCTCGCGGTGCCGCACAAGATAGCAGGCAACCCCGCGGGTGAAACCCCATCGGATAGGACACGCTGCCCCTGCGGAGAGCGGTACGCAGCGCCGAATATGTCGATCCCGCCGGAGGGTCACGCTCCGTCGTGTCCGCCGTATCGTCGTCCCCGGCTTCGTTGGAGTGACACGCTCAAGGTCTTCTCCCTCGCCCGTCTGGGAGAGTGCGGGATGAGGGCGCCGCGGCCTGGAACATGGCCGGCTTCATTGGAGGGACACGCTTTGTCGTGTCCGTTGTTCTCGCCCCCTCAACCCCACCTTCTCCCGTGGGGAGAAGGGGCGTCCTCTCCGCCAGGTCCTGTTCGCGCTCGCGCAGTCCCGACGAAGCGGCACCCTTCAGGAGTACGTTCCTGTCGCTGGAGGAACACGCTCTGTGATGTCCCCGTTCACCGCGAACTGATTCGCGAAGTGGAGGCGCGTGCTCGACCGCCGTGACGGGGAGTCGATTCAGGGTCCTCGGCAGGCAGTCGCGGGGGACGTCGGCGCCTGCAACATGCCCGCCCGACGTGCAGAACGCGGCGGGGACGGACGCGTGCCGACGCCGCATCATGCGGCACGGAGGCTCCACCTAATCGCCTTTCCTGACAAGGGAAATGTGGCTTCCCCCTCGAACGCGCCCCGGCAACGGCACAGTTCTTGTTTTAGAGACAGCTCGCAGGTAACGCTCACGACTGCGGCATATGCATCCTGCACGGATGCCGTTTGGGGGCGTCACCCCGCACTTCACGATTGGGGATGCCGGCAATGGTCGGCGGGGCTCTTTTGCGGTGGTGTTCAGTATGTGGTTCTTCGAGCGGCGAACACACTCATCCTGCGAAAGGCTGGCTGACGGGGATCGTGCCCCGCATCCCGGCCATGAGACCCCCCTCCTGCACCATTCCATCCCACCCCTGGTTCTTGGCACGGTGAGGCATCTCGAAGCCCGAAGTGAGGAACGGGAGGGATGGAGCGCGAGTGATCATGCACTCTCATCCCCTCCTTCCCCCATCGAGGGTGAAGGGGTGGCGCGTGATGGCGAAGTGCGCACCGTCAGGCGTCCCCTCCACCACTGGGAGATGGTGAGGGGGCGAGAGGATTGTCAACTGCACACACCTCGCGCAGCGAGGCCGAAGGGAGCGGTGCAATGAGAACGATGGTGTTTCTGATGTGCATGGCG
>JALOPK010000208.1 GCA_025453925.1 Candidatus Eiseniibacteriota bacterium
GCTCCACCAGTTCTTCTTCGGCCTCCACCGTCCCAAGATCATCACGGTGAGCGCCATTCTGGGCAACATTACCAATGGCCTGGCGAACTACGTCTTCATTTTCGGCCGCGAGGGCATGCCGCAGTTCGGCCTCCCGGGAATCCCCGGCATTCCACCCCTCGGCGTCCGGGGCGCGGCCCTGGGGACGGTTCTCGGCACCGCGGTCGAACTGCTGGTTCCCGCCTGCGTCTTCCTGGGGGCGGCGATGAACCGTGAACTTCGATCGCGCGCCGCCTGGCGCCCCGCGGCAAAACCGCTTCGTGACCTCCTCGCTTTGGGGTGGCCGCCGGCGGTGCAATACGGAAACGAGTTGGTATGCTGGTCGATCTTCATGACCGTGCTGGTCGGGCGATTCGGCCCGGACCACATGACCGCGGGCTGGATCACCCTGAGCTACATGCACCTCTCCTTCATGCCGGCGGTCGGCTTCTCGGTTGCCGTGACCAGTCTCGTCGGGAAGTACATCGGGGCGGGGCAGCCCGATACCGCCGTGTCGCGGGCCCGGCTCGGCCTGTACCTGGCCATGGGGTACATGACGGCGTGCGGAATCGGTTTCGTTGTGTTCCGTCACTCCCTGATCGGCGCGTTCGTCGGGGGGGATGTCACGCCGGAACGCGCCGCCGCAATTGCGAGCATCGGCGGGTCGCTGCTTCTGTGCGCCGCAGTGTTCCAGATGGCCGACGCAGTGGGCATTATCTACACCGGGGCGTTGCGTGGAGCGGGCGACACCAAGTGGCCGGGCATCGTCACCATGATCTACAGCTGGGCATTCATCGTCGCCGGGGGCATGGCGATGATCCGCCTCCTTCCCCGGCTCACGTCGACCGGGCCGTGGATTGCCTCCGCCGTGTACATCATTGTCTTGGGAATCACGATGGGCAAGCGGTTCGAGTCAGGGCACTGGCGCTCGATCAAGCTCCTGGACACGAGGATATCGTCAGGCGCGGTGGTCCCGACTCCTCCCGGGCTTGAGGCCGAGGAGACCGGGCTGTAGGCCGCAGTCGCACACGCGGCATCTGCGAGGGGGGGACGTGGTGCCACGGGTGCAACATGAATCGCCGCCGTGGTCGGTTGTGACGCCGGCCCTCTCCCTCCGGTGAGCCTGACTGTCCGCGCCTGACCTGGAAGGACGTGAGGATGGAGGGTTCGGGAAGCCTGAGCTCTCGTCGGGGCCGGAAGTCACCCTCATCCCCGCATAAGGTGGTGCGGCCCCGAGCCCACCGCTTCCTGTCCGCCACGCGACCATGCCGGGGGTCGCGGCAACCCGCTCTGCACGGGCCGGTGTGCCACGCCCTCGAGGCGAGGTGCAGCACGAGACTGCACCCCGCAGATCACTGGCCGTCGATCGTCGGTTCCGCAACGGCCTCGCCGCGCAGAAGTCGCTCGGCGGTGGCAACGTTGATCTCACCCGCGCGCAGGCGGCGAAGCACGGAGGCGGGCTGCGGTGGCGTCGGGCCGTGCCCCAGTTCCTGGAACATGGCCTCAATCCGCAGGCGCGCCGTCGGGTACGACACACCCAACTCCCGCTGGACCTCTCGCACGTTGCCCCGCGCCGCCATGTAGAGGTCGAACAGCCGGCGGCGCGGTGCGTCAAGACGGCACACCGGACACAGCGCGTACTGTCCCGCGACCTCGGTCTGGCACACCGGGCACTCCAGCTTCACGACTTCGAGGGTTGCGCCGCACGACGGGCAATGCGGCGGGACTGCGCTATGCATCGGTCCTCCGCACGGTGATGCTGCCGCCCATGGTCTTGAGCCCGAGAGTGGCGACGACCGGCCCCGTTCCGAGAGTGACGTTGACGGCCTGTTTGCCCGCGGCCTTTGATCGCTCGACGTGGGACACGCCGCCGTTGACCTCGATGGTGCCTCCCATAGTCACCGCATGCACGGCGCATGACAGGCCGTTGGGCACCGACGCCGTCATCGAGCCGCCCATGGTGTGGCCACGACCATCGCCATGAAACCCCGGGGCCAGCCCCAAGGTGATGCCGCCTCCCATCGTCTTGACGTCGAAGGGGTGCGCGAGCTCTTCCAGCTCCAGGTTGCCGCCCATTGTCCTGAGGTGCACGGGGCATGCGACACTCACCGAGCGGATGCTGCCGCCCATGATTCGCCCCACGACCTTGGCAACGGTGTCGGGAACCCGCACGGTGAGATCGCCGTGCGCCCACCGGACATGCAGACGTTCGTCCCGTCGGTAGACGCGGACATCGGTCGCCGTCTGACCTTCGATCGTGCACGCATCCCCAGGCGCACCTTTGATGACCAACGAGGCGCCATGCCGCACTCCCGTCCGACGCTGCACGATTTCCAGGGTTGTTCCCTGCCCGAGAGTCATTGCCTGGCCTTCCCAGGGCACACGCTCCAACTCGGGATCCTCGGGCTCGTCAGGGCCGAACCCTACTCCAGAAACCGCGTCTTCCACGGCGTTCCTCACCATGGGACCTATGTCCGAGAGCACGTCACCCAAAGCATCGAAGGCAGCGCCCACACCGCCGCGGTCCTTGGGTTGCGATGACTCACGGTTGCGGGCTCCTTCCTCCAACGCGCGAAGAAGCCGTTCGGCCTCTTCCACGCTGATAGTTCTGTCCGCAACCATCTTCAGAATCTCTCTCTGCTCTTCACTCATCTGGTGTATCCTCCACGCAATGGCCATGATGCGGACGGGCATCGCCCTGCCCAGTCGTGGGCGCGGCGGCATCTCCGCATGCACTTAGAAACGACACTCATGATAACACCGCTTTCTTTTTTGTCAAGCACTGTTATCCTTTACGCATATCTCACTGTGACTGATCGATGCACGATCACCTATTCCGGCCTCGCGAAACCCCACCGCCGAGCCAGGGGGCGGTACCCCCCGCCGCGGGACACCCCCGGTGAGCGTGGCCATGCCGGGCGACGCCCCCGTGCTGCATGGCCTTCTCGCCCCGTGGCAGGGTCGTTGGCCAACCGGTCCGGGTGCCGCGACCTGCGTCTTGCCCTGTGAGATGCGGCGTGTCCCGTGACTACTCCGGGCGTGTCGCGCACCTTGTCGCCTCCAGTTTGCCTGGTATCATGATTCTGGTGTGAGTACCGTCGAGAGGGCCTGTCATTTCTCCCGGCGCTGCTCATGGGGGGAGGGTCGCTCATGTGTCCGCTCATGCGTCTTGTCACGGTGATGCTTCTGGTCCACGCCTCTCATGCCCGGGCTCCCGACCGCTTCACCTTCGTCGAGGTGCCCGACCCGCTTTCCGGGATCAATCCGACCTATCCGTTGGTTCCCATGATCGAAACCGCGGTGGGAGATACTTTCCTCGATCCCGAGTTTGGCACCACCCAGGTGAGGGCCACCGCCACAGACGGCATTCATGGGCGCCACGAGTACGCCCGGTTCGACCCGTTCAACTGCGACAAGACCATGATCCTGCTCGATCCGGACGAGCTCTGGAGCGTGTATGGCACAAGCGTCTTTCCCTACAATCAGCCCTCCAATCTCGTACAGGCAGTGCACATCGAGGAAATCCGCTGGGATCCGCCCGATCCGAACACCCTGTGGAGCGTCTCGGGTTTCGAGATCCGGACCGTGAACGTCGTTACCGGCGCGACGGCCGCCATCAAGGACTTCTCCCGTGATCCGACCATCGGCCCGCTCATCCCCGGAAGTCCCGTGTACCGTATCACCATGAAGGACGAGGGGGAATCATCTCGTGACGAACGGTTCTGGGCATTCTTCCTCCAAGGAAACGACCAGGCTGACTGCGAGCCCTTGTTCGTGTTCACCTGGGATCGCCAGACCGACACCGTCTTGGGTGTCTATCCGATTCCCCCGAATGAGCGGGCACTGGACTGGGCCGGCATGTCCGTGCTGGGCAACCGGGTGGTGATCGGCGGCGACGGCCAAGCCGGGGACATCAATGGACTGACCATCGCGACGCCCAGTTTCACCTTCTCCCGCGACTCTGGCCCCATCGGTCATTGCGACGTGGGTCTGGATACCGAGGGTCGGGAGGTCGTGGCCGGGCAGAACGCCGGCACCGACTACGTCGACATGATCATCTGTGATGCGACGACCCCTCCACTGCCCGTGATGCGGCTCTTCTACAGCAGCGATTCACCCTCGGGCCTCCAGTCGGGCATCCATGTCTCGTGCAACGCGGAAGGCTACGCCATGATCTCGACCCACATCGAGCCCGGCCTGCCGGAGCGGAACTGGCTGGACCGCAGCAACGTGCTGGTGCGGCTCGATCCTCTGCGTCCGCGGGTCTTCTACCTCTCCAAAGTCCACAACACGACGCAGACCTACTGGGAAGAGACCCACGGCACGATCTCAAGCGATGGGCCGGTAGTGGTCTGGGCGGATAACTGGGGGCAGAACGTGGGTCGGGATCAGGTAGCGCTGACCACTCTCATGATGCCCTCCGACTGGCGGGAAATGACCGGCGGCGCCGGCGGAGCGCCTCAACCGCCCCTCATGTCAGGCGTTGGTGTTGGACAGAGCTTCCCGAATCCCTTCAGTGACTGTGTCGTGATCCCCTACCGGCTCGCTCAACCCGACAGGGTCGAGCGAGCGGTCTACGATCTTCTCGGGCATCGACTGCAGACTCTGGTGAGCCGGCGGCTATGCGCAGGATCATCCCATCAGGCGCTCTGGGATGGACGCGATGAAAGGGCCCTCAATGTCGCCAGCGGGCTATGCCTCTGCCATCTGAGAACGGCATAAGAGAGCATGAGCTGGGAGACCGTCGTGGCGAGATAGGGTTGACGCCTCTCGGTCCATGGGCAGCGACCCCTGCGGGATCCTCACCCCGGGCGTCTACCGGGGCACCCCCGACCCGGCGGGCGGAGTGCCCGCCTTCTACTCTTTCTTCTCGTCCTCCTCGTCGTCGAAGTAGTCGATCCGGAGGAGCTTCTCGAAGTACTCCCTGATCTTCTTCTTTTGATCGTCGGGGATCTCGCGCTCGAAGGGGAAGACCCGGGCCTCGCTCACGTAGCGGACGAGAAACCCCTCGATGAACCGGCCGGTCTCTTCCAGGGCAGCCGGCGAAAGGTGATCGATGACGTCGCCCGGCGTGTGGAGGAAGTGCGTGGTGCCGCCGGAGCGGGCAAAGCCGATCGAGGGAACCCCCGCCTCGCTGAAGGGCATATTGTCAGACGAGTAGGTACTCTCCTCAACCTTGAAGGACGGGCCGTGCTCCTTTGACATAAGCCGCACCGCGGCAGACAGGTCCTTCGGCCCCAGGACCGTCGCTTCATTCAAGCCCAGCACGGCCCCCTGCACGTCGATGTTCACGCAGAGCGCATGTTTGTCCAGTTCGGTCTTGTCGCGGCCCTTGACGAATCCCTCGATCTTCTTCGCCTCCTTGTGGGATTTCTTCAGGGTCTTGACGTGGTGAACGCTCCCCCGCAACCCAAGCTCCTCGCTCCCCCACGCGAAAAACCGCAGGCTCCGCTTACTCCCCCGGTCCGCGAAGACCCGGGCGAGTTCCATGGCGACCACCGTACCACCCGCATTGTCAGACGCACCCTGAATCCCGATGGAGCTGTCGAAGTGCCCGCCAATCACGATGAGCTGATCGGGGAACACGCTCCCCGGCAGATCGGCGATGACGTTGCGGGAGGTGGCCTGGTACTCCATCGTCCGGACAACCAGCCTGATCCGCTGAACGCCCTCCTTCACGAGCCGCAGCCCATCCTCATGGGAAATCCTTACCGCCGGCACCGCTCCGAACTTGGCCCGAACCTCAGGGAGGGTCTCGGTTCGAATGGGGCCCGTCGCGATCGTGTCCTCGATGATGACCACGCCGGCGGGCTTCCAACGCATGAGATCGGCGTAGGTATCGCTCCGAATGCCGCGCAGAGCCAAGACGATGCGCCCGGCAACCTCCGGCCCAAGGTGCGCCGGATCGCCGGGTCCCACATAGACCGCGTCGGCCTCCAGACCCTCGGGCGGCGTGTCCTGGTTGAGGTAGTAGACCTCACAAGGAATCTCCCCCATGGCGGGG
>JALOPK010000209.1 GCA_025453925.1 Candidatus Eiseniibacteriota bacterium
ATGCATCTTCGTGCCGCGCTGTCCATTGTGCCCACCGCTCTTGGAGGTCGTTGTGCTGGGTCATCCTGCCCTCATCGGTCGACGCGAGCAGATGCCGCATCCGGCCGCAGTGAACGACGAACCCTACCACCCTGCCGCAAGGAGAGACCCCCGATGACTCCAGAACTCGCAGGACGGCTGGCAGCGATCAATCGGGCTTTCTATGAGAATCACGCCCTCGAATTCAGCGACACGCGCTCAGCATCGGGCGCTGAGATCAAATGGATAATACCGTGGATCCCCGCGGGTGCAAGCGTGCTCGACTTGGGCTGTGGAAATGGCCGGACGGCCGCGCTATTGGCAACGCGAGGGTTTCGGGGGGTCTATGTCGGGATCGACGGGTCGCCCTCTCTTGTCCGTCTCGCGCGGGAATCAGCCGCTCTGATCGGGCTGGAAACAGCTACGTTCCTGAAGGGGGACCTTCTCGACGATGAAATGCCGGCCCTTCTCGCCCGCGAGGGCATCCCCCGACTCTTCGATGTGATCACGCTCCTGGCCGTCCTCCATCACCTGCCCGGAGGCGAGGCCCGCGGCCGAGCGGTGCGGCGTGCCGCGGCGGCGTTGGCGCCCGATGGCAGGATGCTGCTCTCGACCTGGCAGTTCCAGGATCACGAACGGATGCGCCGCAAGATCGTGGCGTGGAGTGTGGCGGGCATTGACGAGAACGAGGTGGATCCCGGAGACGCGCTGCTCGGATGGGGGGGCAGCGAGGGATACCGTTACTGCCATTTGATCGGCAAGGATGAGCTGGCCGAGCTGGCCCGCGACGCGGGTCTGGAGGTCGTGTTCACTACTCGAACCGGAGGACGGGAAGGAACCCTCAGCCTATGTGCGGTGCTGCACAGGATGACGGGAAACGAGGCGCCGGACCGCCTTTGAATACCAGTCCTGGAGGGCAACGGGGACGCCCGACGCCGTGAGTCGGCCAACTCGCACTGCCCGGGCCGGGTCGCTCCCGGCCCGGGCAGTGCCTTGGACGAACCGACGGCCGCTACTTCGCCATGGGTTGGATGAGGGCGCTGCCGCTGAAGGTGTTGATCTCGAGATCCGCCCCGCCATCGCCAAGAGTGAGGGACGCCTCCTTGCCGGAGATCTTGGTCCCGGTCAGCTCGTTCACAACCTTCCCGCTGAACGTGGACATGCTGACGTCGGCGTCGGTATCATCGGGAAGCTGGAGCGTGACGCTGCCGCTGAACGAGTCGAAGGAGTAGCGGCCTTCACGGCTGAGGCCGCCGGTGAAGCTGATACTACCCGATACCGACTCGCATGATGCATTCGAGATCTCAGAGCCCGACACCTCGATGGAGCCGCTCACCGTCTCGGCGTCGACCTCCCCGGAGATGCCTTCCAAGCGTACGGCGCCGCTGACGGACTCGGCATCCACCCTCGCGAGTGCACCCTTGACAGTGACGTTTCCGCTTACCGATTCCACTTTCACATCCCGCGCGCGTCCCGTCAGGGTGATCGTGCCGCTGACGCTCTCGACATCCACCGAGCGCTCAACGGCGGCGACATCGATGTCGGCGCTGACCGTTTCGACACTCACGGTTACTCCGCGGGGGACACTGATCTGGAGATCGGCATCCCCATTGCGGTTCTTGAGGCCCTTCTTCAGCTTCACCTCAATCGTGGCCTTGTTGCCCGCGGCGGTGAAACCGAGATCCTCAACGCCTTCACCAAGGGTGCCGACGATCTTGATCTCGTTCTTCTCCCACCCATTCACGCGGACGGAGCCCGCGACGTTCTCGATACTCACGGACCCGTCCGACCCAAAGGGCCTGGTGAGATTAACGGGCCGATCGGCAGCCCTGCTCGCCGTGGCGAGCAGGCTTGCGGTGAAGGCCATAGCTGCTACGAGGCTTAGACTGGGCCGCATTCCATCCTCCTAACTGATGGGGTTGTTGGTGCCGGCGTCCAGTTCATTCAAGAGCCGCGCCGTTGTACGAACCAGAGATGCCTTTCGCTGATACTCCTGCCGGAGCAGGTGAACCAGCCGCAAATCAGAGGGATCTTCCCGGAGCGCCGCCAGAAGTTGATCGATGGCCGCATCGACAATCGCGATATGCCGGGACATGGTGCCCCGAACTCCTGTGCGAGGGTCGAGGTTATCCTCCGTCACTGGGAAGACGTCGCTGGCAGGCGAGGATCCTTCACATGCGATCTGTCTGACGGCCACGATGGGTGACTGGCTCCATGGAGCGACCAGCGTGAACAACACGCAGATCCCCACGCTGAATGCGCACGCCCATGCCGGGCGCAGTAGAACCCGCGTTGTCGGGCGAGATGTCACGCGGGGCCGTCGCTCCCCCGCCGCCATGCGTTGCTCAACTCGAGGCCATAGATCCCGCGCCGGCGCCACCGTTCGGGGCAGCGCCGATATCCGGTCTCGAAGCGCGCGCAGCCCCTCTGCTTCGCTTCGGCAAGCGGCGCAGTCCCGCAAATGGCGCGCAAGGCGGCGCCGCGTCTTCCGCGGGAGCGTGCCGTCGACGAAATCATCGAGCGGGTGGGGCTGGTGATGCAAGGGAATCCGTCCTCTCCGTGGCGCGGGGCGGTATGATCCCCGCGGGTTCTCACCGGATAGGACGGTCGAGAGGAACGAAAGGTTGGAACGAAACCCGTGGAGATATCACGGCCAAACGTGAAGCGCGCCCTTGGGGCGCGTCCAATACTGCCACGTAGACCCCGGCCGGGAGATCCAGCGTCACCTCCATTGTGTGCCAGCCCACGCCCAGGACACCGCTCCAGGCCCGCGATGCGACGCGTCCGGCCAGATCGTACAGCGAAACTCCGACCATGCCGGCGTCGGGAATGCCGATTCTGATCCCAAGCCGTGTCTGCGCGGGATTGGGCCAGAGCGACTCGATGGTCGGGTGCCGCGGAACCGCTGAACCAGGCAGTGGGGCGGCCCCCAGCGCGGCATTGGGGCAGCCGGGGGTCGGGCTGACCGTGGTCCCCCAGGGCCCGTTGGCGTCAGGGAAGCGCCCACAGGAAACGTCGGTGGTCTGTCCGCCGAAGGTGAGCGTGTCGATGGGGACGAAAATGCCCTGAATCGAAGTGTACAACCCGAGCTGTTCTCCCGCGGCGTCCAACTTGAATGGCGCATGCCATGGCCCTTGCGCGGGCTGATCATCCGCCCACACAAGGAGGAACCTTCCCGGCGCGAGGGTCAGACCCGGCGGCAGCGGCCATCGATCGGGATCGGCAAAGTCATCGGTGAGAAACAGCCCCTGCGTGCCAACGGTGTCATCCCCGCCAACGATGATCTCCACCCAGTCATCGAACTCGCCCCACTCATCCGCAATGGTTGCGTCGTTGCTGGCCATGAACTCGTTGAGACGCATCTCGGGCGGGTCGAATCCCACCACCCAGCCACCCGGGGAGGAGGCGGGGGGGAACACCGTGATGGCGCCGCCGGAGTCTTCGGCCCGCACGACGTAGTGTACCGTTGCACCCATGTCGAAGCCCGGAATGATCGCGCCGTAGATGGAATCGTTGGCAGCGGTGTCGCCGTGGCTCCCATCATCGAACATGGCCATGGGGGAATAGCCGGGGCCGCGGTCCACCAGAAGGTCCACCCTCGCCAGATCGGCATCGGGATCGGAGACCAAGGCAAAGACCGCAACCGGCTGCTGGGCAGCCGGGTGGGGAGGCGTGTGGGTCACGTTGCTCACCGTGGGAGGCATGCCGGTCGGTGACGGGTTATTAGTTCCCGGCGTCGCCTCTCCCGTGCGCCAGGTCGAGCCGCCGTCGGGTGAACGATAATACGCCTGGTCCGCGCCGCAGGCCGGCACCGCCGCCGCGTCGACCACCATGCCGCCCGGCCGGTTGAGAACAATCTGTCCCCCTGACGCATCGAGCCGCCAACTACAGTGCAGCGAACCCTGGAGGGTCTCGCCGTCAAGCCAGAGCAGGAGATGCCGTCCAGGTCCGATGGCGGTGTCGGGGATCGTCCACGATGCGCTGAGGGACTGGAGACTCCAGCCGGCGATGCTCGTGGAGTCGGGGCTCATGTTCCAGAGTTCGACCCACGGATCGAACTCGCCGGATTCGTCCGCCAGGGTCGAGCCGTTGTCAGGTTGGACCTCGTTGAGGTAGACGTAGAGCGACTCGGGGGGAGCGAACCATGCAAGTTGATCGAGAAGGAAGGACCGCCGCATGGCGACGAAACTCTTCAGGTCGTCCACCGATCCCTCGAACAGCACGGGATTCTCCCGGCCCAGCTTGAGCACATCACGCACCGCATCCTGGGCGATAAGATCGTGCAGGGAGTCGATGCGCCCGGCCATGGATGACACGGCGAACTGATTCTCCAACAAGTGTTTCAGCCGGCGGCAGTAGGCGGCCCGAAAGGCGGGAACCGACAGCACTCGGTCCACCAGCATGTTCGCGCCGCCGATGCATTGCGGGCTGCCGGTGGTGCCCACGTCGATGGGTGGGCTGCACGTGACGTCGAACTCGAAAGGGAAGCCCAGGCCGAAACTCAGGTCGAGGTCCCAGGGCAGGATTTCCCACACATCCCGAACGAGGTCGTGGATCAGGTAGTAGTTGCGCTCCGTGAAGTCGTTGTTGGCGGTAGCCACGATGACCGAGTAGTAGTTCAGATAGGCGGCGACATCAAGTGTGCGCAGGAGAAACGCCGGGAGCGCGTCGCGTCCGGTGAGATTGATCCCTTCGACGAACGTGATCAGGTCATCGTGGCCAAGATCTTCGTTGGTCTCCTTGTCGTAGCACCGTTCGTAGTCGGCGGTGCCGGCGAGCAGGCCAAGATTGCCGTTGCACTTGTAGATGCTCGCGGTGGAATCCCTGCCGGTCCGGCGCAGTAAGCGGACGTCGGGCTGCTCGACCCGATAGTAGACGCCCGCGAACCGATCGTTGATCTCCAGGTGCGCGTGCGACGCCGCGGGGGGCCGCACGCCCATGTCCGCGAACAAATCAAAGCCGAGGCAGGCGTGCAGGAGCGACCAGTCGGCGTAGTCCCCGTTCAGGTTGATCACGTCAGCGCCCTCGAAGAACGCGCCGTCCTCGAGCCGGATCTTGTATGACTTCTTCGTGAAGCGCCGTGCCACATTGCCCCGATACCGAAGTCCGACAGGGTCGTAGGTCACTCCCCCGGCAGTAAGACTGGCCGGCACATAGGTGTTTGTCCACGGGTTGTCCTGCAGGATGGCCAGATCCTCAGGCTCCACGTGAATCTCATACACCGGCAGCAACGATTCCTCCGGGGCCATGGGCTCGGCGACGGCCCAAGGCGTCGAGTCGCCGGCATTGCCGAAGACATCCACTGCACGCAACCCATAGGAGGACGCGGTCGAGATACCGTAGTCGAGGAGCAACGGAGTAGGAACCGGCCGTTGCGTGATGCAGGTCTGGGCGGTTCCGTCGTCCCGGTAGACCAGTATGCCCGCCGCGTCATTGTCGGTCGGCAGGTCCCAGGTGAGCATGGCCGAACGATAGCCGTCGCGCACCACGGGGTCGGCGGGTGTCGCCGGCGCGATCGTATCGAACACGGCCGAGACCAGCTCAATCGCGGACAGAATGGTGGGGCGGTAGAGGCTCTCCAGGTCAAGATTGAACTGGCCGTCCTCCACCGTGACGGCGCGTCGCAGCCTGACGGCATATGCATGATCCGCGATGGCGAACACATCTACCGTGTCGAGGACAGCTTCCTCGACCACGATGCGCATGACCCGCAGGGCCGGGCCGAACTTCTCCAGTTCACAGAAATGCAGGCTCAGGACATACGCCCCATCGGGAACATCCGCTGTAAACCCCTCGAGGTCGACGCGCCACGTGCGGTAGAGGTCGGGCAGGTCGGTGCCGCCGATGGGATCCCATGCGGGAGGGGGTGTCCCTCCTCCGATGAACCCCGCGCCCCCTGGGGCGTATGTCGCATCCGCCATGAACTGCACCCCCTCCGGTGACAGAATGGCCGGGCCGCCCGCGTTCATATGAAGTTCGTACGCGGCAGCG